>NZ_JBDPLY010000010.1:0-232582 GCF_039871695.1 Actinomadura sp. B10D3 | reverse complement strand
AACCGCCTCGTCGGCATCCTCCACGGATGCCTCAAGACCCGCACCCTCTACGACGAAGCAACCGCCTGGTCGCACCACACCCAATCCCACGCCGCTTGACACCCAAACGACATGGGGTGTCTGACCAGGCCCGGCCGGTCGCGCATCACCCACGCGATGGCGAACCCGAGGACGGTCTGCCCGATCACCGCCGACCCGAGGACGAACTGCAGCGTCAGCCACAGCGACCGGTGGAACTCCCCGTCGCCGAGCACCTCCCGGTAGTTCGCGGTCCCGACCACCTGCGGATCGCTGGCCGCGATGCCCGTGAGCCGGTAGTCGGTCGCGCCCAGGTAGAGCGTCCAGAGCGCCGGGAAGACGAGGAACACCGCGACGAGCACCAGCGCGGGCGCGACGAACGCGGCGGCGCGCCCCCTCCCCAGCCCGGCCGCGTCGTCCCCGGGGGACGGCGCGGCCGCGACCGTGACGTCAGCGCGGGGCGACGTGGGCGGCGCCACCGACGATCCCTTCGAGCTTCCGGGTGTACTCGGCGGCGGCCTGGTCCGGGCTCTTGCCCGACACCACGGCGGCGGTGGCCTCCTGCAGAGCCGTCGACACCTGCGGATACGCGGCGAGACCCGGACGGTAGGACGTGACCGGCAGCACCTTCTCCGACACGAACGTCAGGAACGGGTCGCCCGCGAGGATCTCCCTGTTCACGTCCGTCCGGGACGTGATCTCGGGCGTGCCGGCCATCCGCGCCTTCACCATCTCCGGCGAGTTCATGAACGCCAGCAGCTCGAACGCCTGCTGCGGGTACTTGGTGTTCGGGTTGAGGACGGTCACCGACCCGCCCGACATGCTCACGAACGACTGCCCGCGCACGCCCTTGCCCGCCGACACGGCGGGGATCAGCGCGTAGCCGACGTCCTGGTCGCGGGTCTTCATCTTCGCGACACCGGTCTTCGGGTTGAGGACGTCCCGCCAGAAGTAGTCGCCCTCGAACAGGATCCCGATCTTGCCTGCGGCGAACTCCTCGAACGACTTGTCGCGCCCCTTGGCCTCCTGCTGGAGCTTCGGGTCGCCGAGGCCCTCGGCGCCGTAGATCTGCGCGTACAGGCCGAGGACCTGCTTGACGGCCTGGCCGCCGCCCGTCCACTTGCCGTCCGCGTGGATCTCGGCGCCGGCGCCGGCGAGCAGGGGCAGCGCCCCCTGCATGCTGGTCGCCTCGCCCATGGCGGTGCCCGCGTTCAGCTGGATGGGGGTCACGCCGGGGACCTTCTTCAGCGCGCGGCCCGCGGTGAGGACGTCCTGCCAGGTCTTCGGCTGCCAGTCGGCAGGCAGCCCGGCCCGCGCGAACAGCTTCCTGTTGAAGAAGATCAGGCGTCCGTCGGTCGCGGGCGGCACGCCGTAGCGCTTGCCGTCGAACATCGCGAGCTTCTGGACCGATCCAGGGATCTTCGTCCAGCCGTCCCATGCGTCCGCCGGGGGTCCCACGACGTCCGGCAGCGGCGCGATGTAGCCGGCCTGGGCGAACTCGCCGACCCAGATGCCGTCGATGTCCATGATGTCGGCACCCGACCGGGACTTCAGGTCGAGGGCGAGCTTCGTCTTGTACGCCTCGTCGTCCACGCCCTGGCCGCGGAACGTCACCTTCGCGGTGACGCCCTTGGCCTTCTGCGCGGCCACGAACTTCGGGATCACCGTCCTGGTGATCCACTCGGCCTCTTCGGTGTTCTTGCCGCCCTCGATCGCGTTGCGGGTGATGGTCAGGGAGAAGCTCTTGGCGTCCTTGCCCCGGTCGGGATCCGTCGAGGATCCGCCGCCGCCGCACCCGGCGAGCACCGAGCCCGCCATGACGAGCGCGGCCGCCGCGCCGATCCGTCTCCCGGAGAAGCCCCTACTGGAGAAGACCATGGGTGACCTCCTACAAGCGTCACCCTCGAACGTGAACGAAGAAATCGATCACGTAAAGGCCCTGGAGATCATTTTCTCCGGTCAGGGATCCATCAGCTCGGCCGAGCGGGCGGCGAACGCCTCCACGGCCTTGGCGGTGATCGGGCCGGGGGCCGCCGGGAGGACCGTCCCGTCCACGGCCCGGATCGGCTGGACGTCCCGGGTCGTGGACGTCAGGAACGCCTCCTCCGCCCGGTACAGGTCGTCCAGCGCGAGGTCCTCCTCCTCGCCGCCGCACCACTCCAGCGTCAGCGCCCGCGTCACCCCGGCCAGGCAGCCGGACGACAGCGGCGGCGTGAGCAGCCGGCCGCCGATGACGACGAAGATGTTGCTGCCCGTCCCCTCGCACAGGTTCCCGGCGAGGTTGCCGAAGATCGCCTCCCCGCCGCCGCGCTCGCCGGCGTAGGCGAGGGCCAGGGCGTTCTCCGCGTAGGACGTCGTCTTCAGGCCGCACAGCGCCCCGCGCTCGTTGCGCGGCCAGGGCACCACGGTCACGTCGGCCGTCGCCGGGAACGGCGCCTGCGGCCCGGCGATGATCGACACGGTCGGCCCCTCGTCGCCCCGGTTCGAGCCGAGGGGGCCGGGCCCGCTGGTGTAGGTGATGCGGATGCGGGCCAGCGGCCACTTCGGCGCCGCGGCGAGGACCTCCAGGGTGCCCTGGGCGAGCGCGTCCTGGTCGGGTTCGGGCAGGCCCAGCCCGGCCGCCGAGCGGGCCAGCCGCGCCAGATGGCGGGTCAGCGCGAACGGCACCCCGTTCGTCGCCTTCACCGTCTCGAAGACGCCGTCCCCGACGAGCATCCCGTGGTCGAAGACCGACACGGTCGCCCGTTCAGGGTCGACGAGTTCCCCGTTCAGCCAGATCCTGGCCTGCGCCGTCACTGGAAGCCACCTCCAAAAGCCGAGCCGCCTTCAGCTCGGTCTCGCGCCATTCGCGGAGCGGGTCGGACCCCCACGTGATACCCGCGCCCGTGCCGAACCGCAGCAGCCCGCCGTCCGCCCAGAAAGTCCGGATGCCCACCGCGAGGGCACCGCGCCGGGAGTCCGCGTCCACCCAGCCGATGGCCCCACAGTACGGCCCCCGGGGGACGGGTTCGAGTTCTTCGAGCAGGGTCAGCGCGCTCGACTTCGGGGCACCGGTCACCGAACCGGGAGGAAACGTCGCGGCGAGCAGCTCGGGCCAGCCGCCTCCGGCGAGCCGCGCCCGGACCGTCGACACCAGGTGGACGAGCCCCGGGTGCTCCTCCTCCTCGCACAGCCCCGGCACGGTCACCGAGCCGGTCTCGGCGACCCTGCCCAGATCGTTCCGGACGAGGTCGACGATCATCACGTTCTCGGCGCGGTCCTTGGGCAGCAGGTCGCCCGCCGTCCGCCCGGTCCCCTTGATCGGACGGGACTCGACCACGTCCCCGTCCCGGCTCAGATACAGCTCGGGGGAGGCGGAGGCGACTTCGAGGCCGGGCAGTTTCAGCGTCATGGCGTAGGGCGCCGGATGCCTGGCCGCCAGCCGGGCCCCCAGCCCGGTGATGTCGGCCCGTCGCGGCAGCTCCGCCGACATCACCCGGCACAGGTTGGCCTGGTAGACGATCCCGTCCGCGATGGCCTCGCGGATGCGTTCGACCCCCGCGACGTAGGCGGCCTCGTCCAGGGAGGTGCTCCACTCCCCCGTCCCGGCCCACACACCGCCGGGGTGCGGCGCGGGCCGCACCGTCTCGAACCGGGCGCATGTGGCCTTGCCCTCGTAGGTCACCACCACGGCCCACCAGCCCGCCGAGTCCAGCGCCGCGGGATCGGTCGTGACGTCGGCGAGACCGGTGGCCAGCAGGCCTCCGGCGTACGCGAAGCTCACCCCAGCACGCACCCGAACGAATCCGCGAGGCCCGCCAGGCCCGCCTCCGTCACGACCAGCGCCCGCCGCGTCGGCCCCCGCTCGAACCACCCCAGCTCGATCATCCGCTCGGTCAGCGCCGCCCCCAGCGCCCCGTTCAGATGCGGCCGCCGCTCCGTCCAGTCCAGGCAGTGCCAGGCGAACCTGCGCCGCGCCCGCCGCAGCGCCGCCAGGTCGAGGCCCAGCGCCCCCAGCCGGTCCTCGCCCTTCTCGGTCACCTCGTAGGCCTCGCCCCCGGCCGGCTCGATCAGGCCGCCGTCGAGCAGCGCCGCGAACAGCGCCGCCCCGGCGACGCCCGCCAGGTGGTCGTAGCACGTCCGCGCCTCGTGCAGCCGCCGCGCGTCCCGCGACTGCCGCAGGCTCCGCACTCGCACCGGGGGGCTGATCCGCGACAACGCCTCGATCACCTGCGCCACCTCGCCGCCCCGCAACCGGTAGTACCGGTGCCGCCCCTGCTTGACGACCGTGACGAACCCGCCGTCCAGCAGCCGCGCCAGATGCGCGCTCGCCGTCGGCGCGCTCACCCCCGCCGTCCGCGCCAGCTCCCCCGCCGCGAGCGGCCGCCCGTCGAGCAGCGCGGTCAGCATCGCGGCCCGCGCCCGATCCGCGAGCAGCGCCGCCACCGGCGCGAAGTCCGCACTCACGACCTGTTCGGAGCCCATGCCACCGACCCTAAGCGACCCGTCCTTCGACCTGCGCCGAAGCATCCGGGACGCGGCCCGCCGGGAAACCGGTTTGGGGAACGGCCCAGGACGCGCTAATGTTTCCTCCGTCGCCGCAGGGCGCACGCGGAAGTGGCTCAGGGGTAGAGCATCACCTTGCCAAGGTGAGGGTCGCGGGTTCAAATCCCGTCTTCCGCTCTGAGGGGCCTTTTCGGCTATGACCCAGAGGTCTCCTTCTGGTGGAGTGGCCGAGAGGCGAGGCAACGGCCTGCAAAGCCGTGTACACGGGTTCAAATCCCGTCTCCACCTCAAACCGGGCCTCCCCGGAGGCTGCGGAACGGGCGATTAGCTCAGTGGGAGAGCGCTACCTTGACACGGTAGAGGCCACTGGTTCAATCCCAGTATCGCCCACACTCACGAGGAGTGATGTGTTCGCGCACCGCGCGGGCCGTCACTCCTTTTTCGTTGTCCGACCTCTGGCCGTCGGGACCGTGCGGCCGCCGCCGACCCGTTCGCGGGCTCGGCGGCGGCCGATGTGATCTTCAGAGGGAGCCGGCCGGCCGGCCGCTCCTGAAGATCATCCGCTCTGCCAGACCGCGACGTAGTCGACGAGCATGGGGCGACCCGAGACGGTGTCGCCCGTGGGCGTGGCATGCCCGGCGACGCCGTCCGGGAACCCGCCGCCCATCGCCACGTTGAGCAGCAGGAAGTAGCCGTTGTGCCCGGTCATGTTCGACCACGTCGTGGCGTCGAGCTGGCTCTGGCTGATGCTGTGGAACTGCTCGCCGTCCACGTACCAGCGCAGCTGGTTGGGGCTGACGCTGCGGTCCCACTCGAAGCGGTAGGTGTGCATCGCCGACTGGCAGGACGACCCGGGGCAGGCGCGGTTGGCGCCGATCCCGTTGGTCTCGTTGCACGCCCCGCCCGGGTTGGTGCCGCAGTGCAGGACGCCCCAGACCGAGTTGATGCCGTTGACGTTCTCCATGATGTCGAACTCGCCGATCGCCGGCCAGTTCTGGTAGTTGCCGCGGTACGGGGAGCCCAGTGCCCAGAACGCCGGCCAGTAGCCGAGAGCCTGGTTACCGGTGACGTTGGGCATCTGGATGCGTCCTTCGATGCGCAGGACGCGCCCGTCGGCGGGCTTGAAGTCGGTGCGCTGCGTCTCGATCCGGGCCGACGTCCACTCTCCCGAGGAGGACTTGACCGGGGTGATCCGCAGGTTGCCGCCGCCGTCCAGGCCGAGGTTGGCGGGATCGGCCGTGTAGCGCTGGATCTCGCCGGTGCCCCAGTTGCCGGGGCCGCCCGGGTAGCCGTGGCCGGTGTCGACGATCCAGTTCGCGGACGAGGGGGGCGAGCCGGCCGGGCCGTCGAAGTCGTCGCTCCAGACCAGGCTCCAGCCGTCCGGCGGCGGCGGGACGGACGCGCCGGCCGACGGTGACAGCGCGGCCGTCGCGACCGCCGCAGGGAGCGCGGCGGCGGCCACGGCGAGCACGCACCTGCGCCAGAGGCGGGGACGTCTCAGTGGGGTCATGGCGGGGGGACCTCCAGAGTTGGGGTGGAGCAGGCGCGGGGATGCCTGCCCTCTGGTGGGGCCAATGTCGTCCGTCGGGACCTACCCGTCAAGAGCGAGAGAGCGCTCTCTTCAAGATTCTGAGGCGGATACCTCATCTGAACAGGCGCTATGTCCTTTGGCGATTTCTGCCGAGCTGGGCGAGAGAGTCGCTCTCTTGACAGTCCTCCCTGGTGAAGCCATTCTCTGCGAGAGCGCTCTCTCAACCGATCCCGGTTGACCCCCACACCACCCCCGAGGACAGCCATGCGCAGATCCCACCGCCGCCTCGCGTCCGGCCTCGTCTCCGTCGCCGTCCTGGCGCTCGGCCTTTCCGCCTGCGGGAACGCGGACTCCGGAACCGGCTCGGACGGCTCGGTCACGCTGACCGTCGACACCTTCAGCACCTTCGGCTACGAGGAGCTGTTCAAGCAGTACGAGGCCTCCCACCCCGGCATCACGATCAAGCACCGCAACGTGGTGCAGCTCGACGAGTACCTGCCCCGCCTGGAGCAGTGGATCGCCGCGGGCAGCGGCGCCGGCGACGTCGTCGCCATCGAGGAGGGGATCCTCACCAAGTTCATGGCCAGTCCCGACAAGTTCGTGAACCTGCTCGACCATGGGGCGGGCTCGCTCAAGGACGGTTTCCTCGACTGGAAGTGGAAGCAGGCGCTCAGCCCCGACGGGAAGTACCTCGTCGGCCTCGGCACCGACATCGGCGGCCTGGCCATGTGCTACCGCACCGACCTGTTCAAGAAGGCGGGCCTGCCGACCGGCCGCGAGGAGGTCGGCAAGCTCTGGCCGACCTGGGACGCCTACATCGCCACCGGCCAGAAGTACGCCGCCAAGGCGAAGGACTCCAAGTTCGTCGACGGCTCGGTGAACCTCTACAACACGATCCTCGCCCAGACCGCGAGCCAGAGCGTCGGCCACACGTTCTTCGACCCCTCCGGCAAGCTCGTGGCCGGGAGCAACCCCGCGGTCCGGAGCGCGTGGGACACGACCCTGAAGATCCAGCAGGCCGGGCTGTCGGCCGGGCTGAAGTCGTTCGAGCCGAGCTGGGGCTCCGGCTTCAAGCAGGCCAAGTTCGCGACCATCGCCTGCCCGTCCTGGATGCTCGGCGTCATCAAGGAGAACGCCGGCGCGGAGGCGTCCGGCAAGTGGGACGTCGCGGCGATCCCGGGCGGCTCGGGCAGCCGCGGCGGCTCGTTCCTCGCCGTGCCCAAGCAGAGCCGGCACGCCAAGGAGGCGGCCGAGCTGGTCAAGTACCTCACCAGCACGAAGAGCCAGATCGCCGCGTTCAAGGCGCGCAACAACCTTCCCTCGTCCCCGCAAGCACTGGACGACCCCGCGGTGACGTCGTTCAAGAACGAGTACTTCAGCGACGCCCCGGTCGGGCAGATCTACGCCCGCGGCGCGAAGGCGATCAAGCCGCTTCACCTGGGCGCCGACACCAACCCGGTGCAGCAGCGCTTCGAGGACGCGCTTCTCGCGCTGGAGCAGGGCCGGCTCTCCCCCGACGCGGCGTGGAAGAAGGCCCTCGACGACGCCGAACGCGAGGCTCGATGACGGTCTCCATCGGTTCCCGCGCGGAGTCCCGGGCGGCGCTGCCGCCCGGGACCCCGCCCCGGCGCCGCGGGGCGCGCACCATGCTCGCCAGGTGGGACGTGAAGCTCTCGCCCTACCTGTTCATCTCCCCGTACTTCCTGCTCTTCTTCCTCTTCGGGCTCTTCCCGATGGGCTACACGGTCTGGGTGGCCCTGCACGACTGGGAACTGCTCGGCACGCACGAGTTCGTGGGGCTGGAGAACTTCGAGCTCGTCCTGACCGACCCGCAGTTCTGGAACGCGGTCCGCAACACCGTCGGCATGTTCGTCCTCGCCACCGTCCCGCAACTGCTGCTCGCGCTGGTGCTCGCGAACGCGCTCAACCAGCGGATGCGCGCGCGGACGCTGGTGCGGATGGGCGTGCTCGTCCCGATGGTCACCTCGATCGCCGCGGTGGCCATCGTCTTCGGCCAGCTCTTCAGCCGGGACTTCGGCATGGTCAACTGGGTGCTCGGCTGGTTCGGGGTGGACCATCTCGACTGGGCCGCGCGGCGCTCGACGGCCTGGATCGCGGTCTCGGTGATGGTCGACTGGCGGTGGACGGGCTACAACGCGCTGATCTACCTCGCCGCGATGCAGTCGATCCCGCGCGACCTGTACGAGGCCGCGGCGATCGACGGGGCGTCCCGCGCCCGGCAGTTCTGGTCGATCACGCTGCCGATGCTGCGGCCGACCATCATCTTCACCGCGATCGTCTCCACGATCGGCGGGTTCCAGCTGTTCACCGAGCCGCTGCTGTTCGGCAACGGCGACATGGCCGGGGGATCGCTGCGGCAGTTCCAGACGGTCACCATGTACATGTTCGAGAACGCGTTCCGGCGGTTCGACTACGGCTACGCGTCCGCCGTCTCCTGGATGCTCTTCATGCTCATCCTCGTCGGATCCCTCCTCAACTTCGTGTGGCTGCGCCGGGTGGGAGGGACGAAATGATGATCCAGAGGACGCCCGGCAGGCCGCGGGCGAAGCGCGGCGGTACCGTCGCGGCGCTGTGGGACGCCGGCCCGCTCACCCGCATCACGCTGCTGGCGACGATCGTGCTGTCGGTGTTCCCGCTCTACTGGATGCTCGTCGTCGCGACCCGCACCAACGACGTCGTCGGGTCGACGCCGCCGCCGCTCCTCCCGGGCGGCGAGCTGGGCCGCAACCTGTCCCGGCTGTTCGGCAACGAGCAGGCGCACTTCACCCTCGGGCTGGTCAACTCCGCCATCGCGGCCACGGCGGTGACCGTCTCCACGCTGCTGTTCGCCTCGCTCGCCGGGTTCGCCTTCGCCAAGCTGCGCTTCCGCGGCCGCGGTGCGCTGCTGCTGGTCATGCTGGCGACCATGATGGTGCCGGTGCAGATGGGCATCATCCCGCTGTACATGCTGATGGCCGAGATCGGCTGGACGGGCAAGCTCCAGGCCGTCATCGTGCCGTTCCTGGTCACCGGCTTCGGCGTGTTCATGATGCGGCAGTACACGATGCAGGCCGTCCCGGACGAGCTCATCGAGGCCGCCCGCATCGACGGCTGCTCGACCTTCCGCATCTACTGGAGCGTGGTCCTGCCCGTCCTGCGGCCCGCCATGGCCGTCCTCGGCCTGTTCACCTTCATGCAGACCTGGAACGAGTTCATCTGGCCGCTGGCCGTGCTCAACCCCGACAACCCCACCGTCCAGTACTCGCTCAACCTGCTGAACGGCGCCTACTACACCGACTACTCGCTGATGTTCACCGGCACCGCGGTGGCGACGCTGCCGCTGCTCGCCGTCTTCGTGCTGTTCGGCCGGCAGATCATCAGCGGGATCATGGACGGCGCTCTCAAGGCATGACGACCCACCCCTCACCAGCGGAGAGAACAGCCAGGACGATGACGGCCACCACGCTCCAGACCGACCACCGGCCCCTCACCTTCCCGCCCGGCTTCGTCTGGGGGGCCGCCACCGCGGCGTACCAGATCGAGGGCGCGGCGCGGGACGACGGCCGCGGCCCGTCGATCTGGGACACCTTCAGCCGCGTCCCCGGCAAGGTCGCGAACGGGCACACCGGCGACGTCGCGTGCGACCACTACCACCGGTTCCGCGACGACGTCGGCCTGATGGCCGGCCTGGGGCTGAGCGTCTACCGCTTCTCGGTGGCCTGGCCGCGGGTGCAGCCCGACGGCTCCGGCCCGGTCAACCCCCGCGGCATCGGCTTCTACGACCGGCTGGTCGACGAGCTGCTCCAGGCCGGGATCACCCCGTACGCCACCCTCTACCACTGGGACCTGCCGCAGACGCTGGAGGACCTCGGCGGGTGGACGGCCCGCGACACCGCCCTGCGGTTCGCGGACTACGCCGGCCTCGTGCACGACCGCCTCGCCGACCGCGTCGACACCTGGACGACGATCAACGAGCCGTGGGTGGCCGCGTACCTCGGCTACGGCGCGGGCGTGCACGCCCCCGGCCGGACCAGCGCCGCCGACGCCTTCCGCGCCGCGCACCACCTGCTCGTGGCGCACGGCCTGGCGACCCGGCGGCTGCGCGCCGGCGGGGCCGCGCGGATCTCGCTGACCCTCAACCTCGCCCCGATCGTCGCCGCCGGGGGCTCCGAGCCGGACGCGGCCGCCGCCGACCTGGTCGACGCGCTGCTCAACCGGCAGTTCCTCGACCCGGTGCTGCGCGGCGCGTACTGCGAGCCGGTGCTGGCGGTGGCGTCCCGCGACGGCGGGCTCGACCACGTCCGCGGCGACGACCTGGCCGTGATCGCCGAGCCGATCGACTCGGTCGGCATCAACTACTACAACCCGACCTACGTGGCGGCCGTCCCCGGCACCCCGCCGAACCCCGCCTACCCCGGGTCCGAGGGCATCGCGTTCCCGCCGGCCGGGCCGCCGCTCACGGCGATGGGCTGGCCCATCGTGCCGGACGGCCTGGGCGACCTGCTGGTCCGGCTCAGCCGCGACTACCCGGGCGTGCCCCTCGTCGTCACCGAGAACGGCGCCGCGTTCGACGA
Source organism: Actinomadura sp. B10D3 (assembly GCF_039871695.1). Lineage (NCBI taxonomy): Bacteria > Bacillati > Actinomycetota > Actinomycetes > Streptosporangiales > Thermomonosporaceae > Actinomadura > Actinomadura sp. B10D3. The sequence goes on along the minus strand of NZ_JBDPLY010000010.1, from coordinate 221,974 downwards.
CGTCCCCGACGAGGACGGGCGGGTGCGCGACGACGCCCGCATCCGCTACCTGGACGGGCATCTGCGCGCCGCGCACGCCGCGCTGACCGCCGGTGCGGACCTGCGGGGGTATCTCGTATGGTCGCTTCTGGACAATTTCGAATGGGCCGAGGGCTACGGCAAGCGGTTCGGGATCGTCTACGTCGACTACGCCGACCAGCGCCGCCTGCCCAAGGACAGCGCGGGGTGGTTCCGCGACGTCATCGCCCGTAACGGACTCGGGGGAAAGCCTGTATGAAACGTCCCACGCTGGAGGCCGTGGCGGCCAGGGCCGGGGTCTCCCGCGCCACGGTGTCGCGCGTGGTCAACGGGGCGGACACCGTGAACCCCGACATCCGCACGGCCGTACTGCGGGCGGTGGAGGAACTCGGCTACGTCCCGAACTCGGCGGCCCGCAGCCTGGTCACCCAGCGGACGGGGTCGATCGGGCTGGTGGTCTCCGAGCCCCCCGCCCGCGTCTTCTCCGACGACCCCTTCTTCTCCCAGGTGATCCGCACGGTGAGCCAGGAGCTGGAGGCCGCCGACCGGCAGGCCGTGCTCATGATGCCGTCCTCGCCGGGAGGGCAGGCCAGGGTCGAGCGGTACGTCGCGGGCGGCCACGTGGACGGCGTCATCCTGCTGTCCCTGCACGGCGCGGACCCCCTGCCCGCGGCGCTCCTGCGGACCGGCGTGCCGGTGGTGTCGCACGGCCGCCCGGTGTCCACGGCCCGGCCCCCGTACTGCGACGCCGACAACGTCGGAGGCGCGCGGGCCGCCGTGCAGCACCTGCTGTCCCGGGGGCGGCGGCGCATCGCCACCATCACCGGCCCGCCCGACATGTCCGCGGGGCTGGACCGGCTGGCCGGCTACCGCGACGTCCTCTCCGGCACCGCCCGCCGGTCGCTGGTCGCCATCGGCGACTTCACCCGCGAGTCGGGGGCGGCCGCGATGACCCAGCTCCTGGAGGACGATCCCGACCTCGACGCGGTGTTCGCCGCGAGCGACCTGATGGCGACCGGCGCCCTTTACGCGCTGCGGAAGGCGGGCCGCCGCGTCCCCGACGACGTCGCCGTGGTCGGCTTCGACGACATCGACGCCGCCCGCTTCACCGATCCTCCGCTGACCACCGTCCGCCAGCCGATCGCCGAGGTCGCCCGGACCATCGTCCAGATGCTGCTGGACGGGGTGGCCCCGAAGGCCGACCCGGTGATCTTCCCCGTCGAGCTCATCGTCCGCGACTCCACCTGACGTCCCCCAGCGGCGGCTCAAGGGGTGCCGAGCAGGCTGGGGACGAAGATGTCCTCGGAGGTGAGCAGCGGCTTGGACAGGCCCTGCTCGTAGTGGTAGCGCAGGAAGGTGTCGACGGCTTTGCGGTTGGCGTCGACACCGTAGGGCCACCAGTCCTCGCCCAGCAGCGCGCGGTTCTCGGCGAACAGCCTGCTGAACCAGGGAGTGATCACGGCCATGTGCTGCTTCGCCGCGATGGCTCGGTAGTGCTCCTGCACGAGCTCCTTGGCCTGGGAGAACGCCCGGTAGACCGACTCCGCCAGGCCGGGCACCCCGGCCAGCTCCCGGCGGATCGCGACGAGGTGCATCATCGGGAAGATGCCGGTGCGACGGTAGTAGTCCCGTTCGACCGCTTCGTAGTCGACGAAAAGCCGCCGGATCTTCTTCGTCGAGCCGTCGATCAGGCTTTGCGGCACGTCGACGGACAGCAGGGCGTCGATCTCACCCGTTTCGAGCAGGGCGCTCAGGGTCTGGGCATCGTCGAGGTGGCGGACGCGAACGCCGTCCGGGACGGGCTGAGGGATCCAGTCGAACGGCGGGACGGGGTGGTCGGTGCCGCCGATCACCCACTCCATCTGGTCGGGCGTCACGCCGTACTCATCGGCCAGGACGCCCTTCATCCATACACCCGGATCGTGGCCGTACAGCGCGAACTCGCCGACCGTCCTGCCCGCCAGATCCTCAGGCCGCTCGATCCCGCTGTCGGCGTTCACGAACAGCGCCGAGTGGCGGAAGTTGCGGTTCGGGAAGATCGGCAGGGCCAGGAAGGGCGGATCGGCCGGATCGAACATGCGCAGGAAGTAGGTCAGCCCGAACTCGGCGACGTCCAACCCCCCCTGGGCCATGCGGCGGAAGATGTCGGAGATCAGCGGTGAGGTCTCCAGGGTGGCGTCGACGCCGTCCATCGTGACCCGCCCGTCGAACAGCGGCTCGGTGTGCTCGTACCGGTAGACGCCCACCTTGAGCTTCGGATCGGCCATGACAGGGCCTCCTCTCGTCACGGCGCTTCCGTGAATGACCTTTCACTTTAATAGTATCGCGAATGACCGTTCATTCACGGAGAAAGGGTGTGCCCCGTGCCGCGCATCACCGACGACCGCCGGGCGGCGAACCGGGCGCGGATCGTGGCGGCGGCCCGTCGCCGCTTCTCGCGGGACGGCTTCCATCGGACCTCGATGCCCGACATCGCCCGTGAAGCGGGCGTGTCGGTCGGCGCCCCCTACCGCTACTTCGCCGGCAAGGAGGAGATCATCGTCGAGATAGCGAGCGGCGCCTTCCGGGTGATGTTCGATCCCGTCGAGCGGCTCGTCGACACCGCCGGCGACGTGACGGTCGGCAATCTGGTCGCGGCGGCGATCGAGCCGGTGAGCGGTGAGGTCGCCGTGGACGGGACGGGTGAGGCCGTGCCCGTTGACGAGCTTCTGCGCTGCGCCGTCCAGGCATGGGGCGAACTGCTGCGGAACCCGGGGCTCCGGCAGCAGGCCGAAGCGGGCTTCGAGCACGTGCGCAGACGCATCGCGGACGCTCTCCGCAATGGCCAACGGGCAGGCAGCGTGCCGGCCGACCTTGATCCCGATCGCGGAGCGCGGGTGGTGATGGCGCTGCTGCACGGCTTCGTCCTGCAGTACACGACGTTCGGACTCGACGACACCGCCGGCTTCACCCGCGACGTCCGCATCGCGCTCAACGACGCCGGCCTACTCCGCGATCACCGCTGAGAGAGGGGCGGATCAGGCCGGCTCGCGGGGGATCTCTCCCGAGCCCCGCTCCACCAGGCGTGTGGGGTTCAGGACGTGCTCGGGCGGGCCCGCGTACCCGCCGATGCGGCGCTCCAGCAGCTCGGCGGCGCGGCGCCCCATCGCGGCGGGGTCGTGCGCGACGACCGTGACCGAGAGCAGGTCGGCCAGCTCGAAGTCGTCGAACCCCACCAGCGCGACCGGACCGGCCGCGGCCCGGATCGCCCGCAGCGCGCCGGCCGTCAGCAGGTTGTTGCCGGTGAGGACGGCGGTCGGCGGATCGGGCAGGCCGAGCAGCCCGGCCATCGTCCGCTCGGCGCCCGCGGCGTCCTGGATCATCATGCGGGCGATGGCCGGGTCCTCCGCGATCCCCTGCTCGGCCAGCGCGGCGACGTAGCCGCGGTGGCGCTCGCGGGCGGTGAAGACCTCCGTGCGGTCGAGCAGGCACGCGATCCGGCGGTGGCCGTGCGCCAGCAGGTGCCGGACGGCGGCCTGCGCCCCGCCGGCGTTGTCGGTGAGGACGGTGTCGACGTCGAGCGGACCGGGCTGGTCGATGTAGACCACCGGCGTGCCGTACTCGGCGAGCCGGCGGTCGGCGGCGCCCGACGAGACGATCAGCAGGCCGTCGACCCGGCGCTCGCAGAGGGACGCGGTGAGCTCGCGCTCCCGCTGGTACACGTGCTCGCGCACGTGGCCGTCGCCGGAGCTGCCGAGGATCACCAGCCGTCCGGCCTCGCGGGCGACGTCCTCGACGCCGCGCGCCACCAGCGAGTAGAAGGGGTTGGCCACGTCCTGGATGACCAGGCCGACGGTGCCGGTCGGGCCGCCGCGCAGGGTGCGCGCCAGGTCGTTGCGGTGGAAGCCGAGGAGCGCGATGGCGTCGCGGACCGCCGCCCCGGTCTCGGGCCGGACGCCGGGCTCGTTGTTCACCACGCGCGACACCGTCTTGAGGCTGACCCCCGCCGCCGCGGCCACATCGCGCATGGTCGGCCGCGGCGTCCCCCTGTTCGTCATGACAACGATGTCACCATGACCGGGGCACGGTCCGCCATGGCCGGATCCGGTCGTTGACGCGCCGGTGCCGGGCGATCACCATCCTGACAACGTTGTCATACGTCCGTGCGTCCCACTGAGGAGACACTCATGCTCAGACGCCGGCTTGCGGGCGGCCTCGCCGTCCTCCTGCTCCCCCTGGCCTCCGCCGCGGTCCCCGCCGCCACGGCGCAGGCGGCCCCGGACCTCACCTCCTACGTCAACCCGTTCGTCGGCACCAAGGACGGCGGTCCCGACTTCGGACACGGCGGCGGGGCCGGGATGAACTTCCCCGGCGCCGCGGCCCCGTTCGGGATGATGCAGTGGAGTCCCGACACCGTCCGCACGTCCGGAGGCGGCTACAAGTACGAGGACAACAGGCTGCGCGGGTTCTCGATGAGCCACATCTCCGGCCCCGGCTGCACGGGCGCGCAGGACTTCCCCGTCATCCCGATCTCCGGGACGATCGGCGCCTCCCCCGCCACCCACGGTTCGGACTACGTCCAGACCTTCAAGCACGAGAACGAGCAGGCGAGCCCCGGCTACTACGCCGTCACCGCCGACTCGGGGGTCAGGACCGAGTTGACGGCCTCGACGCGCGGAGGCGTCGGCCGCTTCACCTTCCCCGCGGGCAAGCCGGGCACCCTGCTGCTGAACGTCACCGGCTCCATCAACGGCGTCGACGACGCCGAGGCGACCATCAGCGGCAACACGGTCTCGGGCTGGGCCAGGACGGGCGGGTTCTGCGGGACGTCCACCAAGTACTACGTCTACTTCCACGCCACCTTCGACCGCCCGATCACCGCGTCCGGCACCTGGAAGGACGACTCGGTCAAGCCCGGCAACGAGCGCGTCCGGGGCAAGTCGCCCGCCGACGTCCCGCAGACGCCGCGCAAGACGAGCGGCCGGGTCAACAACGGCCGGGACGGGCGGCCCCTCGTCCCGTCACAGCGGACCTTCGCCGGCGACGTGACCGTCAAGGGCCCCGGCTCCGGGGTGTACCTCCAGTTCGACGGCGGCAAGCCCGTCCAGATGCGCGCGGGCCTGTCGTACGTGAGCATCGACGGCGCGAAGAAGAACCTCCGGGCCGAGATCGGCCGCAAGCCGCTCGACGCGGTGCGCACCGCCACGCGCGCCGCCTGGCAGCGCCGCCTCGGGCAGATCAGGGTCGAGGGCGGCACGCCCGACACCCTCCGGACGTTCTACACCGCGCTCTACCACTCCTTCCTCCAGCCGTACGTGTTCGACGACGTCGACGGCACCTACACCGGGTTCGACTACCGCACCCACAAGGCGCCCAAGGGGCGCCACCACTACGCGACGTTCTCCGGCTGGGACATCTACCGCAGCGAGATCCAGCTCCTCGCGTTCCTGGCCCCGGACGTGGCGAGCGACATCGCGCGGTCGCTGCATGAGAACGCCCGCGCCATCGGCGACGTCTGGGACCGCTGGTCGCACCAGAACACCATCACCGGCGTGATGAACGGCGACCCGTACCACTCGATGATCGCGAGCGCCTACGCGTTCGGGGCGCGCGACTTCGACGCCAAGGGCGCCCTCGCCTCGATGGTGGCCGGGGCGGAGCGCGTCGGGGCCAAGTCCGGGTACACCGAGCGGCCCGGGAACGCCTCCTACCTCAAGATCGGCTACGTGCCGGGCGACCCCGCCACGACCATGGAGTACAACCTGGCCGACTTCGGCATCGCCCAGATGGCCGAGCGGCTCGGCGACAAGGCCACGGCGGGCACGTTCATGGCGCGCTCGCACGGCTGGCAGAACCTTTACAACCCGCTCAACGGCTGGATCCAGCCGCGGTTCGCCGACGGCTCGTTCCTCAGCCCGTTCGACCCCGCGGACTCCAACTGGTACGTGGAGGGCAACGGCGCCCAGTACCACTGGATGACCTACGCGGACGTGAAGAGCCTGTTCAACGCGATGGGCGGGCGCGACGCCGCCGCCAAGCGGCTCGACGCGTTCTTCGCCGAGCTGAACGCCGGCCCGCACAAGCCGCTCGCCTACCTCGGCAACGAGCCCTCGCTCCAGTCGCCGTGGCTGTACGCGTGGGCGGGCCGCCCGTACCGCACACAGGACGTCGTGCACCGGGCGCGCGCCGAGCTGTTCAAGCCGACCCCCGACGGCCTGGTCGGCAACGACGACCTCGGGACGATGTCCGCCTGGTACGTGTGGGCCTCGCTCGGCGTGTACCCGGCGATCCCGGGCCGGGCGGAGCTGATGGTGAACGGGCCCGCCTTCTCCAAGATCGAGGTGCGGCGCTCTTCCGGCCAGAAGGTGACGATCAAGGCGCCGGGCGCGGAGACGTCCCGCTACATCCAGGCGCTCAAGGTGAACGGGAAGGCCACCACGAAGGCCTGGCTGCCCGAGTCGTTCGCGCGGTCGGGCGGGACGCTCGACTTCACCCTCGGCACGTCGCCGAACACCGAGTTCGGGGCGGCCGAGTCGGACGCGCCGCCGTCGTTCACCGAGGGCGGTAAGAGCTATCTCACGGCGGTCGACCCGGGCCTCGTTCCGGTGGAGCCCGGCGGCAGCACCACCACGACGCTGCGCGTCCAGGCGCTGGCGTCGGGAGGCGAGGTCGAGTGGAAGGCCACGCCGCCGCAGGGTGTGACGCTGACGCCGTCGTCCGGCACGCTGCGGGTCCCGGCGTCCGGGCACGCCGACCAGAAGATCACGGTCTCGGTGGCCGCCGACGCGAAGCTCGACTACCACACGGTGCCGATCGCGATACCCGGCGCCGGCGACGCGGGGCTGACGATCAACGTGGCCCGCAGGGGGACGATCGCGTGGTACCAGAACAACGCCGGCGTCTCCGCGGACGGCGCCACCGGTCAGGCCAACTTCGACGGCGGCGGCTGGTCGTACTCGGCCGAGGCGCTCGCCGCGGCCGGCCTGTCCCCGGGCAAGCAGGTGTCGTGGAACGGCTTCACGTTCGACTGGCCGTCGCGCAGGCCCGGCCAGATGGACAACGTGCACGCGCAGGGTCAGACGATCGAGCTGCCCGACGGGCCCAAGGCGTCCAAGCTCGCGTTCCTCGGCGCCGCGGGCAACGGCGACGCGCCGTCCACGGTGACGATCACGTACACCGACGGATCGACCCAGCGCAGCGAGCTGGCGTTCAGCGACTGGGCGCTCGGCGCCGACGCGTATCCCCCGCGCTTCGGCAACGAGATCGTGGCCAAGACCCCCTACCGCAACGGGGACGACGGGACCAAGGACGAGATCAACGTCTACGTCTTCGGTGCCACCCCGATCGACCTCGACCCGGCCAAGCAGGTGAAGAGCATGACGCTGAACACTCCCGAGAGTAGAGGGTCCCTCCACGTCTTCGCGTGGGCGTTCGCATGACCGGGTGACCCCTTGAGGCGACGGGCCGTGCCACCGCGGGTGGCACGGCCCGTCGCCGTCGCCGTCGGCGCGGATCGCGGAGGCCGGACCTAGGCGGCCGCGGGGTGGGAGGCCGGGAGCGCGCTGCGGGCGGCGCCGAGCAGGCCGGCGGTGCGGCCGAGCTCGGACGGGACGACGGTCAGCCGCTTGACGTACTCCAGCGTGAGGAAGCCGGCGAGGTGCGCGCGCAGCGGCGCGAACAGCGGCTCGCCGGCCGCCGCGACGCCGCCCCCGACCACGACGCGGTCCAGGTCGCACAGCGCGCTCGTGGCGGCGATGCCGCGGGCCAGCGCCCGGGTGCCCCGGTCGAACGCGGCGAGCGCGACGGCGTCGCCCTGCGAGGCGTCGGCGGACAGGGCGCGGGCGTCGGCGCCCGTCCACCCCTCGCCGCGGGCCCACCGGACCATGGACGGCCCGCTGGCGTACGCCTCGACGCACCCCGTCGCCCCGCATGTGCAGGGCGGGCCCGCGGGGTCGGCGACGACGTGGCCGATGTGCCCGGCGTTGCCGCTCGGGCCCGGGTAGGACGCGCCGGCGAGGACGAGACCACCGCCGACGCCCGTGGAGACGACGATCCCGAGCATCGATTCCACGCCGCGGCCCGCGCCGAGCCAGTGCTCGCCCAGCGCCGCCGCGATCCCGTCCCCGACCAGGACGGAGGGCACGCCGGGCACGATGGCGCCGACCAGGTCGAGCAGCGGGAAGTCCCGCCACGCCGGGATGTTCACCGGGCTGACCCGGCCGCGCGGCGGGTCGACCGGCCCCGCGGAGGCGAGCCCGACCGCGTGCGGGGCCGCGCCCTCGGACACCGAGGAGAGCAGCCCGCGCATCGCCTCCTCCAGGAGCGGTTCGGTGGCGGGGGTGGCGACTTCGGCCTGCCGGTGCACCTGCCCGTCCGCGCCGACCAGGCCGGCACTGATCTTGGTGCCGCCGATGTCCACCGCGAGCACGACGTCATGGTCCATGAACACTTCCTTGGTGGGAGCCCGGGATCGCTCCGGTCAGTCCTCGAGGAGCGCCGAGAGCTGGGGGGAGTAGGTGGCGTGCAGGACGAGCGAGGCCGCGCCGACCACGGCGGCGTCGGCGCCGAGGGGCGAGACCGCGGCCTCGGCGACCCGGACGTGGCGCGACAGCGGCCGGGACGCGAGGGCCTCGGTGACGGCGTCGAGGTAGAGCTTCTCGACGTGCCTGATCCCGTGGCCGCCCAGCACGATCAGGTCCACGTCGGCGATGTTGACGACGTTGACGGCGACGGCGGCGACGAGGTCGGCGGCGTCGCCGATGACCGCGGCGGCGAGCGGATCGCCCTGCGCGGCGGCGGTGAGGACCGCCTCGTGGTCGACGGCGTCCGGGTCGCGCCGGAACGGCTCCGCGAGCGCGCTGCCGGCGGGCTCCTCCTCCAGCCGGCGCCGCGTCTCGGCGGCGATGGCGGCGGGGCTGACCAGGCTCTCCAGGCACCCCCGGTTCCCGCAGTAGCAGCGCGGTCCGTCCAGCCGGACGGAGGTGTGCCCGAACTCCGCGGCGTTGAGCGAGCCGCCCCGGTGGACCTGGTGGCCGAGGATCAGCCCGCCGCCGATGCCGGTGCCGAAGAAGAAGTAGGCGAAGTTGGCCACCCCCCGCCCGGCGCCCGACCAGCGTTCGCCGATCGCGGCGGCGGTGGCGTCGTTGTCCAGCGTGACCGGCAGGCCGGTGGCCTCGCTCAGCAGCTGCTTCATCGGCACCCGCGTCCAGTGGGCGAGCTTCGGCGGGGCGACGACCATGCCGCTGTCCTGGTCGATCGGGCCGGGACTGGCGAGGCCGAGGCCGAGCACGCGCTCGCGCGGCACGTCGGCCTCGGCGAGGACGTCGCCGGCCAGGTCCGCCATGGCCGCGACGACCTCGTCCGGCCGGGCGCCGGCGGGCGTCGGGCGGCGCTTGAGCACCAGGGGATGCCCGACCAGATCGACGACCACGCAGGCGAGCTCCACCGGGTCGAAGTGCAGCCCCACGGCGCTGCCGGCGTCGCTGTTGATCCGGAGGGTCGTCCGGGGCTTGCCGAGCCCCTCGACGCGGCTGGATCCGTCCTCGCGCACGATCCCCTCGTCGAGCAGCTTGCGCGTGATCCCGGAGACGGTCTGCGGCGTGAGCCCCGTGCGCTCGGCGATCTCGGCCCGGCTGATGCCGTCGGCGAGCTGGATCTGGTCGAGCACCACCGCCCGGTTGTAGCGCCCGACCTTGGGAAGATTCGTGCCTGCTCGCCGCAACGAAGGTCCTTTCTGCCCGGCGCCGGTCCCCCTGACCGGCGCCGACTCTATTCTGGCCCGTGGCTTTGACTTTGTAAAACAATTGGATTTAAGGTGCTCTGGACGTAACGCGCGTCACACGCCGGCGGCCGCCGGGTCATGCCGGACCCTCCCGGCCCGCGTCCGCAGGCGACGCAAGACCATCGGAGAAGCTGATGTCAGAGGCACGCCGCGTCCCCCCGGGACCGGACACGCGCAGCCGTGGCGGGCTGCGGGGCAGGGGGCATCGGGCATGAACCCCGCCAAGGACACGCGCCCCGGCGAGGACGCCGGTTCCGCCCCGTACCTGCTGGAGATGCGCTCGATCACCAAGACGTTCCCGGGCGTGACCGCTCTGGCGGACGTCAACCTGGCGGTCCGCACCGGCGAGATCCACGCCATCTGCGGCGAGAACGGCGCCGGGAAGTCCACCCTCATGAAGGTGCTGAGCGGCGTCCACCCGCACGGCACCTACAGCGGGGAGATCATCTACCGCGGCGAGGAGGTCAGGTTCGGCGACATCCGGGCGAGCGAGAGCGCCGGCATCGTGATCATCCATCAGGAGCTCGCCCTGGTACCGGGGATGTCGATCACCGAGAACGTCTTCCTCGGCAACGAACCGCGGCGGGGCGGAGTGATCGACTGGAAGGGCGCGCGCCACCGCGTCCTCGAACTGATGGAGCAGGTGGGCCTCAAGGAGGACCCCGACGCGTTCGTCAGCGACATCGGCGTCGGCAAGCAGCAGCTCGTCGAGATCGCCAAGGCGTTCGCCAAGGACGTGAAGCTGCTGATCCTGGACGAGCCGACCGCGGCCCTGAACGAGACCGACTCGCGGCACCTGCTGGACCTGCTGCGCGAGTTCAAGCGGCAGGGCATCACCTCGATCATGATCTCGCACAAGCTCAACGAGATCGCGGCCGTCGCCGACTCGATCACGATCCTGCGCGACGGGCGGACCATCGAGACGCTCGACGTCCAGGCCGACGGGGTCGACGAGGACCGCATCGTGCGCGGCATGGTGGGCCGCGAGCTGAGCGGCCGGTTCCCCGAGCACACCCCCGACATCGGCGAGGTGTTCTTCGAGGTCCGCGACTGGACCGTGCGCCACCCCGTCTCCGCCGAGCGGCTGGTGTGCCGCAACTCCGGTTTCACCGTTCGCCGCGGTGAGATCGTCGGCTTCGCGGGGCTCATGGGCGCCGGGCGCACCGAGCTCGCGATGAGCCTGTTCGGCCGGTCCTACGGGGTCTGGGAAGGCGGGCACGTCTACAAGGACGGCAAGGAGATCCAGCTCAAGACGGTCGCCGACGCCATCGAGCACGGCCTGGCCTACGTGAGCGAGGACCGCAAGGCGATCGGGCTCAACCTCCTCGACGACATCAAGACCTCGGTGGTCGCCGCCAAGCTGTCGAAGATCGCCCGGCGCGGCGTGATCGACCGGGTCCGGGAGCACCGGGTCGCCGACGAGTACCGGCAGAGCCTGCGGATCAAGACGCCGACGGTCGACGAGGGCGTCACCAAGCTGTCCGGCGGCAACCAGCAGAAGGTCGTGCTGGCGAAGTGGATGTTCACCGACCCCGACCTGCTGATCCTCGACGAGCCGACGCGCGGCATCGACGTGGGCGCCAAGTACGAGATCTACGGGATCATCCAGCGGCTCGCCGAGCAGGGCAAGGGGGTCATCGTCATCTCCTCAGAGCTGCCCGAGCTGATCGGCCTCTGCGACCGGATCTACACGGTGTTCGAGGGGACCATCACCGGCGTGGTGCCGCGCGACGAGGCCGACCCCGAACTCCTCATGAAGCAGATGACCTCGACCAAGAAGACGGCGACGCCATGAGCCGATACCAAGAGCTGAAGAAGAACCTCTTCGGGGGTACCACGTCCAACGCCCGGCAGTTCGGGATGATCTTCACACTGGTGGCGATCATCCTGCTGTTCCAGTTCCTCACCGAGGGCCTCACCCTGACCTCGGGCAACCTCATCGCGGTCGTCAGCCAGTACTCCTACATCCTGATCCTCGCCGTCGGCATGCTGATGGTGATCGTCGCCGGGCACATCGACCTGTCGGTCGGCTCGGTCGCCGCGTTCACCGGCATCATGGTCGCCAAGGCGATGCAGGAGTACGACCTGCCATGGCCCGCGGCAATCGTGTTCGGCCTGCTCGTCGGCGCGGTCATCGGCGCCTGGCAGGGATTCTGGGTCGCCTACGCCGGGGTGCCGGCGTTCATCGTCACGCTGGCGGGGATGCTGCTGTTCCGAGGCGCGAACCAGTACGTCGGCAACGCCGACACGGTGCCGGTCCCGGAGGGCTTCCGCAAGATCGGCGCCGGCTACCTGCCCGAGGTCGGGCCCGACACCGGCTACAACAACCCGACCCTGCTGCTCGGCCTCGCCGCCTGCGTCGCGGTCGTCTGGCGGGAGTGGCGCGCCCGGCAGGTGCGGCAGCAGATGAACGCGGAGCTCACCCCGCTGTGGGTCTCGGGGGTCCGGCTCGCGGTGATGCTCGGCGTCATCATCTTCGCCACGCTGCGCTTCGCCGGCGGACGGGTCGGCACCAGCCTGCCGATCTCCGGCATCATCCTGGCCGCCCTGGTGATCGCCTACTCGTTCTACACCCGCAACGCCGCCGGCGGCCGGCACATCTACGCGGTCGGCGGCAACTCCCGCGCCGCCGAGCTGTCGGGCGTGAAGCTCCGCCGGGTCAACTTCCTCGTGATGACGAACATGGGGATCCTCGCCGCGCTGGCCGGCATGATCTTCGTCGCCCGGTCCGCCGCCTCCGGACCGCAGGACGGCCTGAACTGGGAGCTGGACGCGATCGCGGCGGTGTTCATCGGCGGCGCCGCCGTCTCCGGCGGCCTCGGCACCGTCAGCGGCTCGATCGTCGGCGGCCTGGTCATGGCCCTGCTCAACAACGGCCTGCAGCTCGAGGGCGTCGGCTCGGACCGGGTGCAGATCATCAAGGGCCTGGTGCTCCTGCTCGCCGCCGCCCTGGACGTCTACAACAACCGGCAGGGCCGCTTCTCGGTCATCGGATCGGTCATGCGCCCGTTCCGGCGGGACGGCGGTCCGACGCCGCCGCCGAGCGCGGCGCCGCCGGACCGCGAGCCCGGCACGGCCGACAAGGCGGACCAGGCCGCGGCCGCCGGCTGACCCTCCGCGGCCGGCCGGCGGGCTCCACCGCCGCCGGCGCGGCATCCACCCCCCCCGGGCACGACACCGAGAAAGGTCATCCGACAATGCGCTCACTCTTCACCAAGGCCCTGGCGGTGGGCGCGGCGGTCACGCTCGCGCTCTCCGCCGCGTCCTGCTCCAACGAACGGGAAGGCTCCAGCGGCGGCGGCGACGGCGAGAAGGGCTTCCCCAAGGACTCCCTCATCGGCGTCGCGCTGCCCGCCAAGACGTCCGAGAACTGGGTCCTGGCCGGCGACCTGTTCACCAGCGGGCTCAAGCAGGCCGGGTTCAAGGCCGACGTCCAGTACGCGGGCGCCTCGACGACGGTGGCCGACCAGCAGGCGCAGATCTCCTCGATGGTCACCAAGGGCGCGAAGGTCATCGTCATCGGCGCGACCGACGCCGCGCAGCTGTCCACCCAGGTGGCGCAAGCCAAGCAGTCCGGCGCGATCGTCATCGCCTACGACCGGCTCATCACCAACACCAAGGACGTCGACTACTACATCGCGTTCGACAACTTCAAGGTCGGCCAGTTGCAGGGACAGGCCCTGCTGGACGGCATGAAGGCAAAGAAGGCGAAGGGCCCCTGGACCATCGAGCTGTTCTCGGGCTCCCCCGACGACAACAACTCCGCGGTCTTCTTCGAGGGCGCGATGAGCGTCCTCAAGCCGCTCATCGACAAGGGCGAGGTCAAGGTCGGCTCCGGCCAGACGGACATCAAGCAGACCGCGATCCAGGGCTGGAAGGCCGAGAACGCGCAGCAGCGCATGGACTCGCTGCTGACCTCCACCTACAGCAAGACGAACGTCGACGGCGTGCTGTCGCCGAACGACACCCTGGCCCGCGCGATCCTCACCTCGGTCAAGGGCGCCGGCAAGCCGCTCCCCGTCGTCACCGGGCAGGACTCCGAGGTCGAGTCCGTCAAGTCGATCATGGCCGGTGAGCAGTACTCCACCATCAACAAGGACACCCGCAAGCTCGTGGCGGAGACCGTGAACATGGTCAAGTCCCTGCAGAGCGGCGAGAAGCCCCAGATCAACGACACCAAGTCGTACAACAACGGCGTCAAGGTGGTGCCCGCCTTCCTGCTCCCGCCGGTCATCGTGACCAAGGAGAACGCAGGCCAGGCGTACGCCGACGACCCCAAGCTCGCCCCGCTCACCAAGTAGACGGCCGGACGGTCCGGCGGGGCCGACGCCCCGCCGGACCGCACCCGGAGAGGCCGGGCACCGCCCCGTCCGATCTCGTCCGAATTCGTCCAGCCGGTTGCTGAGAGGGGTGGAACGCGCGTTCGATGCCGCCATGGTCGAGTTCGCGAGATCGAGCCAAGGCACGGGCGCAGCACAGGTCATTTCCGTCGGTCTGCTGGGCCCGTTCTCCGTGGCGGTGAATGGACGGCCGACGGCGCCGACGGCCGGACGGCTGCGCGTCCTGCTGGCCGTCATGGCCCTGTCGCCGGGCCAGGCGGTGACGGTCGACCGCCTCGCCGCGGCGGCGTGGGGCGAGGAGGACCGCCCGCACAACGTGCGGCGCAGCGTCCAGACGTACATCGCCCGGCTGCGGAGCCGGTTCGGCGCGACGGCGATCGGCTCGACCGCCGACGGCTACGTCCTGTGCGCCGAGCCGGAGAACGTCGACTCGCTCCGGTTCCTCGGCATCCTGAACAGAGCCGGCACGGCGGCCACCGCCGAGGAGGAGCGCGCCCTGCTCTCCGAGGCACTCGATCTGTGGCGCGGAGAGCCCCTGGAGGGGGTGCCGTCCGCCCGGCTCCGGGAATCGGAGGGGCCCTGGCTGCTCGAACGCTACCTCACCGCTCTGGAACGGCGGATCGACCTGGATCTCGCCGCCGGACGGCACCGGGAGCTGATCGTGGAGCTGAGCGAGCTGGCGGCGCGGTACCCGCTCCGGGAACCCCTGTGGTCGCGGCTGCTCATCGCCCTCGGCCGGTCCGGGCGCCGCGCCGACGCGCTGACGCGGTACGAGACGATCCGCACGCGGCTCTCCGGCGAGCTGGGCGTCGACCCGGATCCGGACCTGCAGCGCACGTACTTCGAACTGCTGGCGCGGTAGCCGCCCGGCATCGGCAGGGCGCCGGACTCAGGCGTAGACGGCGTCGTGGAAGGCGATCTCGGCCTCCAGCATCCCCGCGAACCAGCGGGCGAGCCGGTCGTCCGGGATGCCGGCGGGCAGGCCGTCCACCTCCCGGGCGAGCGCGTCCACGCCCGCGCGGAACGCCTCGTCCGCGTGCATGGCCACCCAGTCGGCGACCGGGCCCGCCGGGACGCGGCCCTCCCGGCGGGCCCGGCTGCACCAGGTCGAGTAGAGGCTCTCGGCGGCGAACAGCACGGTCACCACCGCCGGGTACCCGCCCTCGCGGGCGCTCGCGAGGGCGAACTCCGACAGGACCGCCGCCCGCCGCGCCGCGTCCTGGCGCGCGGGGACGGGCCACGCGGCCCGCGCGGCGTCGAAATAGGCGGCCTGGTCGGTCATCAGCGCGTGGACGGCGCGGGCGTTGCGCTCCATCGCCCGCCGGCCGGGCGCGTCCCACACCGCGAGGCCGTGCAGCCGTGCCGCGGTCTCGACGAAGGACGCCTCGATGGCCAGGTAGTCGGCGTACGCCTGGTCGCCGATCACGCCCGTGCGGACCTCCTCGGCGAACCGCATGCCCAGCGCTCGCCCCATCGGCTCCGCGCACGCCTCCCGCAGCCGGTGCGAGCGGCTCATCGCGCCAGCCACTCGACGAGCCCGCCGAACACCCGGGCATAGCCGTCCCATTCCTCGCAGAACGGCGCGGGCGCCCAGTGCGGCGAGCAGTCGGAGGTGAACACGGCCGAGCGGCCCGCCCCGTACGGCCCGACGGCGACCAGCGGGTCGGCGCCGAGCGTGGCCAGGACCTCGGTGCCGGGCCTCGGCAGGACGCGGTTGTACCCGAGCAGGAGCGGCCATTCGCCGGTGACGCCGCCGAGGGCCGGGTGGCCCGCGACGGTCACCTCGGCGCGCGCCCCCGCGGGAAGCTCCACGCGGTCGTCCTCGGGGAGCAGCTCCACGGGCAGCACCTCGTGCAGGACGGTGTTGCGGAAGGCGGCCTTGGCCTCGAAGCCGGTGAACGACAGGTAGCCGCCCACCATCAGGAGGCCGCCGCCGTCCCCCACCCAGCCGCGGAGCGCGCCGAGCCGGTCCGCGCCCGGCACCGCTCGCTCGAAGACCTCGGGAGCGAGCTGCAGGGAGTTCGCGCCGATATCGGAGAGCACGACCACGTCGTAGGAGGCGAGGGCGTCCGCGTCCGCCGGGAACCGCGCCGGGACGAGGTGCGCGGGCAGGTGGGTCACCTGGTGGCCGCGGCTCTCCAGGGCGCGCCGCAGCGGCTCGACACCGACGACGTAGGAGCTGGTGGTGAACGAGTCCACCCCCTTGATGTGGGTGGACTGGGTGATCCAGCTCTCGCCTGCGATCAGGACGCGGCTCACGTGTGATCCTTTCTGGTCGTTTCCGGGTGGGTGACGCCGGACCGGTCCCGGCCGGCGTGGTCAGGCCGCGGCGTCCTCGAACAGCCGGGCGGGGTTGGCCCGCAGGAGCCCCTGCGCGACGTCCGCGGCGACGCCGAGCGCGGTCAGCCGCCGGACGAACAGCTCCGGCACGTAGCGGAAGCCGTTGCCCCCGTACGCGGTGAGCATGCTCTTGAGGAACACGTCGTGGCTGAGCAGCAGGCGGCCGGCATGCCCGCGCCCGATCAGCCGGGCGATCGCGCGCGCCGTCTCGTGCGGGGCGGGCGACCGCCCCTCGCCCGGGTAGGTGAACGGCATGCCGATCATGTCGAACTCCAGCCAGACGCCGCGCTCGGCGACGGCGTTCTGGTAGCCGGGGTCGTCGTGGGACGGGTCCATGTGGCACAGCACGACGGCGCCGGGCGGGACGCCGCAATCGCCCAGGACGATGTCGAGCACCTCGTGCGCCCGGCGCTGCCAGCCCGGCAGGTGCACGTAGAGCGGGACGCCGGTCTCGCGCTGCGCCCGCGCCGCGGCGCGCAGCGCCGTGTGCTCGCCGGGGGTGAAGTCCGGTGAGACTCCGATCTCCCCGATCACGCCCGGCCGGACGCCGGTGCCGCCGGCGCCGTCCGCGAACTCGGCGACCAGCCCGGCGGCGAGGGTCCTCTCGTCCGCCTGCGCCAGGTCCGCCGGGTGGTGGCGCTCCAGGTACCAGCCCGAGCCCATCACGATCCGCAGCCCGCTGCGCTCGGCCAGCGAGCGCAGGGCGAGCGGGTCGCGCCCGATGCCGTCCGGGGTGACGTCGACGACCGTGCCGCCGCCGGCGCCGGCGAACGCGCGCAGGTCCGCGAGCATCGCCGCGTCGTCGTCCAGCCGGCAGTGGTCGAGGCAGGCGTAGGGCTGCTCCCGCAGCAGCCACGCCAGACCCGGTTCGGTGCGGGCGTCGCGCAAGAAGGCCAGTGACGGGTCCTCCGGCTCCGTGACCGCCGCGCGGAGGTCGTTGCGCAGGTGCTCGTGGGTGAGGGTGAGCCCGAGCCCGGCGCTGGAGACCGGGCCCGTCACCGTCGTCACCGCGACCGCGCCCCCGGCGGCCGGCGTGGTCCCGCCGTCCGCCGTCATGGCCCGCGGACCAGGTGGGACGCCAGGTCGGCCAGCGAGCGGCCGCGCAGGTTGACCCAGATCGCGGCGAGCAGGACCAGGCCGGTGACGATCGGGGTGAGGAACGGGCTCACGTTGAGCAGGGTCAGCCCGTTGGCGATCACGCCGGTGATCACCGCACCGATGATCGTGCCGGTCATGGTGCCCCGGCCGCCGAACAGGTCGGTGCCGCCGAGCACGACCGCGGCGATCACGGTGAGCTCGAAGCCCTGCCCCGAGTTGGCCGATCCCGAGCCGAGCCGGGCCGCGGTGAGCAGGCCCGCCACGCCGGCCGCCAGCCCGGCCAGCATCAGCGTGATCATCTTGATCCGGGCGGTGTCCACCCCGGCCCGGCGCACCGACTCCTCCTGCGACCCGATGCCGTTGACGTAGCCGCCGAACCGCGTCCGGGCGAGCAGCACCGCGCCGATCACGACGGCGGCCAGCGCGATCCAGGCCAGCGCCGAGAAGCCGAGGAAGTCCGCCTCCCCGATCTTGGCGACGTACAGCCGCCGGTCGATCGGGACGGAGAAGCCCTGGGTCCACAGCTGCGCCAGCCCTCGGATCACCGACATCGTCGCGAGCGTGACGATGAACGGCGGGATCTTCTGGTAGGCCGCCAGCCAGCCGTTCACCGCGCCCCAGAACAGCCCGGCGAGCAGCGCGGCGACGATCACCAGGGACGAGTCCCAGCCGGCCTTCAGCATCTCGGCGGTGCCGACCGCGACGAAGGCCACCGTCGAGCCGACCGACAGGTCGATCTGCCCGGTGGTGATCACGAACGTCATCGCCACCGCGACGATCAGCGTGATCGCGACCTGGGTGGCGAGGTTGGAGATGTTGTCGAAGCTCAGGAAGTTGTCCGCGCCGATGCCGAAGCCGGCGAACAGCAGGACGGTGACGGCGGCCATGGCCAGGGTCGCCTTGTTGGCGCGTTCCCACCAGCCGGGCGTCTCGGCCAGGACGGTGGGCGCGGGGGCTGCCGGGGCGCTCATGGTCAGGCCACCTCCTCTGCGGTGCCGGTCCCGGACCGGGTGATCATGGCGACGAGCCGCTCGATGTCCAGGGCGGACACCGGCTCGTCCTCGACGCTGCGGCCCTCGTACATCACGGTGATGCGGTCGCAGACCTCGAACAGGTCCTGCAGCCGGTGGGTGATCAGGATGACCCCGACGCCGCGGGAGGCCACGTCCCGGATCAGGGCCAGCACCTGGCGGACCTCGGCGACGGCGAGGGCGGCGGTCGGTTCGTCCAGGATCAGCACCCGCGGCTCGAACGACACGGCACGGGCGATCGCGACCGCCTGCCGCTGCCCGCCGGACAGGTGGCCGATCTCCTGGTAGGTGGACTTCACGCGGACGTGCAGTTCCGACAGCGTCTCGGCGGCCCTGCGGTGCATCGTCCGGCGGTCCACGAACGGGCCCCGGCGCGGTTCGCGGCCGAGGAACAGGTTGCTCGCGACGTCGAGGGTGTCGCACAGCGCCAGGTCCTGGTAGACGATGCCGATCCGCTCGCGGCGGGCGTCGGCCGGGCTCGCGAACCGGACGTCGCGGCCGTCCAGCGTGATCTGGCCGGAGTCGTGCTGCACGGCGCCGGCCAGCACCTTCATCAGTGTCGACTTCCCGGCGCCGTTGTCGCCCACGAGGCCGAGCACCTCGCCGGGCGCCAGCGTCAGGTCCACCCCGCGCAGCGACTGCACCGCACCGAACGACTTGGTGATGCCGCGCAGCGCGACCAGTGGTCGATCGCCCATCACTTCTCCAGGTAGTACAGGTAGCCCTTGACGTTGGCCGGGGTCACGATCTGGGTCGGGACGGGCACGTCCTTCGGCGCCGTCCGCTTGCAGGCCAGGTCGACCGCGGCGTTCATCGCCTCGTAGCCGAACCGGAAGGTGTTCTGCTGGACGACGCCGGTGATCCAGCCGGCCCGCAGCCCGTCCACCGCCTGCTGGGACAGGTCCCAGCCGACGACCTTCAGGCCGTCGGTGCGCTGCTGCCCGACCACCGCGGCCGCCAGGCCGATCAGGGCGGGCTCGCCGGTGGCGTAGGCGTAGGGCAGGCCGGGGTTGCCGGTGAGCAGGTTCTCGGCGGCCGTCTGGGCGTTCTCCTGGATGTTGCGGCCGTCCACGACTGTCTTGATCTTCATGCCGCCGGCGGTGACCGCGTCGGCGAAGCCCTTCTGCCGCTCGTTCTGGATCGTGCTGTTCAGCGCGCCCACCACGCCGATCTCGCCCTTGCCGCCCGACTGCTTCACCAGCGCCTCCCCGAGCTGCCGGCCGCCCTCGGCGTTGGCGGTGCCGACCTGGGTGGCGACCGCGGGGTCGTCGACGGTGGCGTCCACCGCGACGACCGGGATCCCGGCCGCCTCGGCCCGCCGGATCGCGGGCTTGATGCCCTCGGTGTCCACCGCGTCCACGATGATCGCGTCGTAGCGGCCGGCCACCATGTCGTCGATCGCGTTGGCCTGGGTGGTGGAGTCGTCGTTGCCGTTGACGATCTGCACCTGGGCGCCCGCCTTGCGGGCCACGGTCTGCGCGCCGGTGTTGATCTGGTTGAAGAACAGGGCCTGGAGGTTGATCGGCACGATCCCGATCTTGGGTGCGCGGCCCTGGACCTTGCAGGCCTGCGCCACCCGCGCGGGCGGCGGCGGGCCCTGCTCGGTCGCCTTCTTCTCGGCCTCGATCTCGCGGCGGGCCTGCACGTCGCAGCCGACGGCCGTGAGCAGCAGGACCGCCGCCGCCGCGGCCGTCACCGTTCGTCGCATCTCATCTCCTCTCGGCGGGGCCGGGCGAGTGCGGCGCCCCGCCCGCGGGGGCGTCGGTACGTGTCGGTTCTGTCGGGGTCGCTCGGATGTGGGCGAGGACGGCCTCGCGGCGCGGCAGGCCGTCGCGGGCGCCGGGCCGGGTGCACGACAGGCCCGCCGCGACGGCGGCGACCCGGGCCGCGTCCGGCGGGGACGCGCCCAGGTCCAGCTCCGCGCAGTAGGCGCCGGCGAAGCAGTCGCCCGCGCCCGTGGCGTCCACGGCGGTCACCTCGATCGCGGGTCCGCCGTGCCGCCCGCCGCCGGGCGTGAACAGCGTCCAGCCCCGGGCACCGTCCGTGACCACCAGGTGTACCCGATGCTCGGACGCGGCCGCGGCGAACGCGCCCGCGTCCGCGCCGAGGAACGCCGCGGCCTGGGCCCGGCCGACGATCGCGTGGTCGGCCGCGTCCAGGGCGGCGCGCATGGCCCGCGGGCCGTCGCAGCCGTCCAGGTCGACCACGAGCGCGGGGCCGCCGGGACCGCCCGGCACGGCCGCCGCCGCGGGGAACCGGTAGCCGTCGAGGTAGAGCCAGTCCGCGCCGGCCGCGCGGGCGCGGCCCGCGACGTCCGCGACGTGACCGGGGGTGACCTGGTCGTCCTGGCTGATGATCGAGCGCTCGCCGTCCGGGGTCAGCAGGACGACGGCCGTGGTGAGGACGCCCGTGCGCGACGTCCAGTCCGTGCGGACGCCGTCGGCGTCGAGGGTCCGCAGGAACTCCGTGCTCAGCGGGTCGGGGCCGACCGCCCCGGCGAACCGGGCGTCGGCGCCCATCCGGGCCGCGGCCACCGCCGCGTTGGCCGCCATCCCGCCGTCGCCCCGGCGGACGGCGGTCGCCTGGACGCGCGCGGCGGGGCCCGGCAGCACCGGAACGGCGACCGTAAGGTCGGCGTTCGCGTAGCCGCAGAAGACGATCACGGCAGGTCCACACCGGCCTTGGCCGCGGCGGCGGTCAGCTCGCGCACCTTCGCCGCGTCCACGCGGCCCCACCACCGGCCGTTGTCCTTGACCGAGGACGCGACGATCACCCCGTCGCACGCGGCGACCAGTCCCCCGACGTTGCCCGCGGTGATCCCGGACCCGATGACCACCGGCAGCGCGGTGTGCGCGGCGATGCCCTCGACCTCGTCCAGGGCTGCGGCGTCCCCGGTGCGCGAGCCGGTGGCGATGAGCACATCGGCGCCGAAGAACTCGGCGTCCTCGGTCTGCTCGGCCAGCGTGCGGTCGGCGACGATGGCGTGCGCGCCGTGCTTGACGTGGACGTCGGCGAAGACCTTCACCGGGCCCGCGCCGATCCGGCTCCGGTAGCGAGCGGCGTGGGCGGCCTGGCCCTCGATGATCCCCTCGTTCGCGACGTAGGCGTTGGCCCACTGGTTGACCCGGACGAAGCCGGCGCCGCCCGACCAGGCCGAGGCGATCGAGCACTCGGCCGCGTTCGACAGCACGCTCACGCCGAGCCGCCCTCCGGTGGCGTGCCGGACCCTGTCGGTCACCACGGCCATGGCCGCCGCGGTCTCGTACCCGTGCTCGCCCGGCTTGAGGAACGGGATGTCCCAGTGGTTCTCCACGATGAGTCCGTGGCAGCCGCCCTCCAGGTAAACGCGCGCCTCCCGCACCGCGAACGCGCAGATCTCGTCCAGCGGGACGCCCTCGTAGTGCGGGCTGCCCGGCAGCGGCGGCAGGTGCACGACGCCGATGACGACCTTCGGGGTGCCGAACAGCTCCACCAGCGCGTTCGGCCGCGCCGGGAACACCCCCGGCGCCCGCTCGCTCCCCGCCGACTCCGCCATGGCACCTCCATGTAATCGATTACAGTGCGATTCACCGAACCGTAGATAGCGACCAGCCCGACCGTCAAGGGTCTATGCTGCGGTAAGTACGTTGCTGACCACGAAGATCAGCCGTTGAATCGGTTCGGAGAGGTAAACGATTGCAGCGACCCACGATCGCCCAGGTCGCCGAGCGCGCGGGGGTCTCCACCGCGACGGTCTCGCGCGTGCTGTCGGGCCGCGGCCCGGTGTCGGCCGGGGTCCGGCGCAAGGTGCGGCGTGCCGCCGAGGAGCTCGGCTACCAGGTCAACCCCATCGCCCGCGCGCTGCGCAACAGCCGCACCGACACCGTCGGCATGGTCGTGCCGAGCATCTCCAACCCGTTCTTCACCTCGCTGGTGGAGAGCGTCGAGCACGCGCTCGGGCGCGAGGGCAAGGAGCTGTTCCTCTGCGACGCCCGGTCCGATCCGGAGATCGAGGCGCGACGGCTGGCCACGCTCGTGGCGCGCAACGTCGACGGCATCATCGTCAGCCCCTGCCACGGCACCGAGAGCGGCCCCGCCGTCCAGGCCACGGCCGACCGGCTGCCGCTCGTCCAGCTCGACCGGTTCGTCGGCGGCACCAGCACCGACTGGGTCGGGGTGGACGACATCGCCGCGATGCGCCAGGTCATGGACCACCTCCGGGAGGGCGGGGCCCGCTCGGCGGCGTTCGTCGGCTCGCTGCTCACCAACTCCTCGACCGAGCAGCGCTTCGCCGGGTTCCGGCGCCGCGCGGAGGAGCTGAGCATCGCCGTGGACCCCGACCACGTGCTCCTCGGCGACTACAGCGTGGCCTGGGGGGAGACGGCCGCCGCGCGCCTGATCACCGAGGGCGGCCCGCCCGACGCGATCGTCTGCGCCGACGACCTCATCGCCCTGGGGGTCACCCGCGCCTGCCGGGCGCACGGCGTCGGCGTTCCCGGGACGGTCCAGGTCACCGGGTACGACAACATCGAGTTCGCGCGGCTGGGCGAGCCCGCGCTGACCACCGTGGACCAGCCGCGCGAGCGGATCGCGGCCGAGGCGGTGCGGCTGCTGGCCGCCGCGGCGGCCGCGCAGGGCGAGGAGGGCGGGCGCGGCACGTCCGCCCGCGTCGCGCTGGTGCCGTCCCTGGTGGTCCGCGAGAGCACGCGGGCGGGTGCCCCGGCACCCTGACGCCGAGCGGCCCGCGCACGGGCGGGCCGATCCGAAGCGGGAGGACGGAGATGGGCGAGGTACTGGACGCGCTGGAGCTGGCGCGGCGGCTGGTGCGGCTGGACACCCGAGGCGGCGGCGAGCGCGCGGCGGCCGACCTCGTCGCCGGAGTGCTGGACGACGCGGGGTTCGACGTCGTGCTGCGGGAGCCGGTGCCGGGCCGGGCCAACGTGACCGCACGGACGGGCCCGGCCCTTCCCCGGGTGCCGGTGACGTTCACCGGGCACCTCGACACCGTGCCCGCCGACCCGTCCGGCTGGTCGTTCGACCCGCTGGGCGGCGAGGTGCGCGACGGGCGGCTGCTGGGCCGCGGCAGCAGCGACATGAAGGCCGGGGTCGCCTGCCAGGTCGAGGCGGCGGTGCGCGCCTCGCGCGACGGCGGGTGCCCCGTCCAGCTCGTGTTCACCTTCGGCGAGGAGACCGGCTGCGAGGGCGCCGCCCGGCTCGGCGCGGACGCGACGGCGCCGGCGGACCTGCTCGTCGTGGCGGAGCCGACCGGCAACCGGACCGTCCTCGGGCACAAGGGCGCGCTCTGGCTGCGGGCGACCGCCCACGGCGTCTCCGCGCACGGCTCCCGCCCGGAGCTGGGCCGCAACGCCCTCGCGGCGCTCGCCGCCGCGGCGACGCGGGTCCACGGCCACCCGGACTGGCCCGTCAGCCCGACCCACGGGCCGGTGACGGTGAACGTCGGCACGTTCCACGCCGGAGTGCAGCCGAACCTGGTCCCCGACCACGCCGAGATGGGCATCGACGTCCGCACGGTCCCGGAGTTCGGCTCCGGCGACGCCGTCGCCGCGATCGCCGGTCTGTGCGGCGCGGAGATCGCGGTCGAGCGGCTGGTGGACCTGCCCGGCATCGCGACCGACCCCGCAGCGCCGGGCGTCGCGGACGTCATGGAGATCCTGGAGCCGGAATCGTCCGCACACCGCCCGCGATACGCCACGTACTTCACCGACGCCTCGGTGCTGGCGGCGAAACTCGGCGACCCCGCCGTGGTGGTCTTCGGGCCCGGCGACCCGGACCAGGCCCACGTCACCGACGAGACCTGCTCCGTCGCCGGGATCGCATCGGCCGCCGAAGCCTTCTACGCCCTCCTCCGCCGGCTCGCAGCCGCCTGACGGGTCCCGAGCGTCCGAGCCGTGCCGGGAGCCGCACGGCCAGGTGGTCGACCAGGGCGCTGACGCGCCGCGGGACGTGCCCGTCCTCTCCGACCAGGGCGTAGATGCCGGCGGCGGGGGTCGGCGCGTGCGGGAGGACGTGGACGAGCTCGCCGCGTTCCGGATGCGGTCCGACATGCCATTCCGAACGCATGTCACACCGCGGCCCTCCAGCGCCCAGCCGGTCACCACGTCGCCGTCGTTGCTCGACAGGCTGCCCCGGACGCGCACATCCCGGGCGCGGTCCGCGTCCCCGAAGCGCCAGAGCGCGAAGTCGCTCTCGTTCTCCCGCAGCAGGATGCAGTCGTGGCCGTCCAGGTCCTCGATGGTCTCCGGGGTGCCGTGCTCGGCGAGGTAGGACGGCGACGCGCAGGGCACGCGCCGAGCGTGGCCTCGACGACCACGGCCCTGCGCAGGCCCCCGGCCTCGTCGGCGATCATGTCTTCGAGCTCGCGCACCTGGTCCAGGAGCGCCTCCACGCGCGCGGCGTACAGCTCGCCCTCCGAGGTCGGCACCAGCCGCCGGGAGCCGCGCCGGACGAGCCGCACGCCGAGGCGGCGTTCGAGCGCGCTCAGCCGCTCGCAAACTGGAGGTCGTCCACCGGCGAACGGCTCCGGTGACGCCTCAGCGGGGCGTCATGGCCGGGCTGAATCTGACCGGCAGGGAGGCCAGGCGGCGGACCCAGAATGACGGGAGCCACAGGAGTTCGTCGGGTTCGACCGCGAGCTCGATGTCGGGCAGCCGGTCGAGGAGCACCTCGATCGCCGTCCTGGCGATGACCTCGGCGAGCTCGGGGGCCGGGAAGGGGCATCCGTGGTCGCCGTGCCCGAACGACAGGTGGGCGCGGTTGCCCGCGCCCGTGCCGTGCGCCGGCGGCTGGACCTGGGGGTCGGCGTTCGCCGCGGCCCACCCCAGGATCAGCATGTCCCCCGGGCGGATCCTGCGCCCCGCCAGCTCGCAGGCGTGCACGGCGAAGCGGCCGATGTTGTTCTGGGACGGCGTGTCCTCCCACAGCACCTGGTTGAGCGCCTGCGCGACGCTTCCGCGGCCGCCCTGGAGCGTCACGGCGAACTGCTCGTCGACCAGCATCAGCCGCAGCGTGTTGCCGATCCAGTGGCCGGTGGGCAGATGGCCGGCGCTGATCATGGGGATCAGGTCGCTGACCAGCTCGTCGACGGTGTAGTTCGCGGAATGCTGGAGCAGGCGGGACGTGACGTCCGGCCCGGGATACGCCCTGCGGGACTCCGCCAGCCTCGCCATGGTCTTCTGGAGCCGCTGGTACGCCGCGACGGCGTTCTCGTCGGTGCCCGCCACGGCCTGGACGTCGCGCATCATGTCGGCCGCCTCGGAGTCGGGCACGCCGAAGAGCCCGACCATCACCAGCGGCGGGAGCAGGTCGGCGAACTGGCTGCCGAGGTCGGCCTCGCCGTCCCCGGCGAACCCGTCGATCAGCTGGTCGGCGATGCGCTCGCAGCTGTTGCTCAGCTCGGTGCGGTCGACGGCGTCGAGCGCGTCGCTGATCGCCGCGCTGCGGCGCTTGTGGTCCTCGCCCTCGGCCATCATCACCGACGGGTTCCAGCCCACGAACGGCAGCAGGGACCAGTTCTCGGGCACCATGTCCCAGGCGTTCCAGCGGCGGGTGTCGCGGGCGAACAGGCCGGGGTTGGAGGTGACGTGGTTGACCTCCCGGTACCCGATCACGTACCAGGCGGGGATGTCGCCTTCGAGCAGGACGGGCACGACCGGGCCGTGCTCGCGGCGCATGCGCTCGAAGAAGTCGCTCGGCCGCTGGTCGAACTCCGCCCCGTACAGGCGGACGGCGTCCTCCTCGGCGGGCGGCCGGCGGGTCTCGTCGGTCACTGCGCTGCCTCCTGGAGTGCGGCGGGATCGTGGAGCGTGGTGAGGTGCCGGACGAGCGAGATCAGCACGCCCTTGCAGGAGTCCCGGACCCGGGCGTCGCAGTCGATCAGCGGGACGTTCTCGGCCAGCGACAGCGCGTCGCGGACCTGGCCGAGCGTGGGCTTCGGGCCGGTGTCGTCGAAGCGGTTGACCGCCACGACGAACGGCATCCGGTGGTGCTCCAGCCGGTCGAGCGGGTAGAAGGAGTCCTCCAGGCGGCGCGTGTCCACCAGCACCACCGCGCCGAGGCTGCCGGAGAACAGCTGGTCCCAGATGAACCAGAACCGCTTCTGGCCGGGGGCGCCGAACAGGTAGAGCACGCGGTGGTCGTCCAGCGAGATCCGGCCGAAGTCGAAGGCGACCGTGGTGGTCCGCTTGTCGGCGACGCGGCTCGGGTCGTCGATGCCGACCCCGGCCTTGGTCATGACCTCCTCGGTGCTCAGCGGGCGGATCTCGGAGATCGAGCCGACCATGGTGGTCTTCCCGACGCCGAACCCGCCCACGATCACTATCTTCAGGGCGTCCCGTGCGGTGCTGCGCAGCGGCACCCCGCCGGCCGGTCCGGTCCCCTCCGGGTGGTCAGAGTTCTTGGAGTCCAACGAGCACCTGCTTCAACGTTTCCGGGTCGGCCAGGTGGGTCGTCGCGGTGGCCGAGGTCGGATGGCGGACGGTGATGTGGCCGGTGTCGCGCAGGTCGAGCAGCAGGATCTTCACCACGCTCACCGGAAGTCTCAGATGGGAGGACAGCTCGACCACGGCCATCGGCCGGTGGCGGCACAGCCGCAGGATCACGACATGCTCGGACTGCATGCCGCGTGCCGGGTCGTTCTCGGCGATGACCAGCGTGACGAGGTCGAGGCCGTCGCCGTCGACCCTGCTCCGCCCCCCGGTGACGGTGTAGAGCCGGTCGGGATCGTCGAGGTCCAGGTGACGCGGGTTCATCTCGATGCGGCTGTGCGCGGTGCCGCGGTCAGATAGCCGCCGATCTGCTCCACGAGCTCGTTCATGCTGTGTCCGACGAGCCCGACGTCGGCGTCGTCGCGGGCCACCACGGCCAGGTGGGCCCCGTCGCCGGCGGGGATGATCAGCAGCAGCCCGCCGGCGAACTCCACCATCGACTGCCCGGCGCCGACGCCGGTGCCGAACTCGTGGGAGGCGGTCAGGGACAGGCTCTGGATCCCCGAGGCGATGGCCGCGAGCTGGTCGGCCTTGTCGTTGTCCAGTCCGTCGGTGTGGCAGATCTTCAGGCCGTCCCTGGACAGCACCAGGACGTGCACGATGCCGGGGGCGCGGTCCACGAGGGACGCCAGGAGCCAATCGAGTTGGCGCTCGTCGCTGCTCATCGAGATCACGGGGCGGCACCGGCCGCAGATGCGCGCCCCTGCCTCCTATCTGTCGGTGCTGCGGTCCGGGCGAGGATGCCGGGACCGGGCCGGCCCGGCGATCCGTCCGCCGCGCGGGCCGGGGCCGTGGGCCCTACTGGTCGTGTTCTTGTGTGGACGTGGTGTCGTGCTCCCCGGAGTCGCCCGAGGAGCCGCCGGTCGTCCGGTGGCGCCCCGAGGCGGACTCGCGAAACGCCGCGAACCGCGCGCCCGGGTCGCGGGGCCGGGGAGCGGGGGACGCCTGCTCCGGGACCGTCCCGGCGAGCGTGGCGCCGCGGCGGCGCTTAGGCAGGTGCACCTTGCCGTCGGCGCCCTCCGGGCCCGGCGCCCCCGCCGTGGCCATGGCGGGTTCGCGAGCTTTGGAGGGGGCGTCCCTCGGTGCGCTCCGGAGGGACTCGGCGAGGGTTCCCGCAGGAGCGGTGTCCAGGGGCTGGGTGATGAGCTGGCGCGGGATCAGCACGACCACGCCGACGCCGCCGCGCGACGAGGGCCGGAAGCTGACCTTCAGGCCGTGCTTGCCCGCGAGCCGCCCGACCACCGCCAGCCCGAGCCGGGTCCCCGGCAGCGACGAGAGGTCGGCGGCCTCGGAGACCAGCCGCTCGGCGCGCTCCCGCTCGCGCTGGCGCATCCCGAGCCCGCTGTCCTCGACGGTGACGACGACGCCCGCGTCCTCCTCCTCGGCGTACACGTGGACGGCGGTGCCGTGCGGGGAGAAGTTGGCGGCGTTGTCCATCAGCTCGCCCAGCGCGTGCATGACCCCCTCGGCGGCGAAACCGGCGACGGCGGCGGTCGTGGTCGAGTGGTACTGGACGCGCTGGTACGAGGCGATCCGGCCCATGGCGCCGCGGATGACGCTCTCCATCACGATGGGCTTGGTCCAGCGCCGCCCCGAGCGGCCCCCGCTGAGCAGGGCGATGCTGTCGGCGAGGCGTCCCATCTGGGAGACGTGGTGGTCGAGGTCGAGCAGGTCGCCGAAGACCTCGTCCTCGCTGTACTGGTCCTCCAGCTCGCGCAGCTGGGCGAGCATCCGCGTGGTCTGCGCCTGGATCCGCGCCGCCGCGCTCGCGCAGGCCGCCATGGCGGCCGCCCTGGTGCGCTCCCCCGCGGCGAGGCCGCCGGCGAGTTCGCGCAGGAGCCGTTCCAGCGCCGCGTGCGAGGGCGCCGCGATCTCGGCCAGCACGGAGTCGGCCGAGGCGCGGTCCTTGCGGATCCGCTCGATGAGGAGGGGCAGCGTCGTGTCGGCCAGCCGCGCGACCTGCTCCTCCAGGGTGGCCAGCTCGGCCCTGGCCTTGGCGGCGCCGCGCTCGCTGGTCGCGACCCCCTCCGCCACCATGTGCACCAGGCGGCCCAGCACGTGGTCCGGCTGCCGCCCGGTGAGCGTCTCGTCCGGAGCCGCCCCCTCGTGGAGGCGTCCGATCAGCGAGGGCAGCGGCCCGTCGAGCAGTTCCTGGAGCCTGCGCTCCAGCCGGTCGCCCTCGCCCTCCATCCGGGCCAGCCGGTCACGGAAGCCCCGCGCGCACTCGAAGTAGTAGGCCGCCGCGCCGATCGCCAGGCTGACGGTCAGCGCCGCGACGCCGCCCCCCAGCGCGACCAGCGCGCGGGACCCCCCGTCCACCGCGAGCAGCGCGCCCAGCCAGGCGCCGCCGACGACGATGGCCGCGAACGTCCAGATCCAGAACGCGCGTTCCAGCGCGGCGCGTTCGAGGCGTGCGAGACCTGCTGGTGTTGCCATCCATCGTGTCCCTGTGAGCGGTGGCGACGCGCGCGGGGCTCCATCGACCCGTCGCTCGGCGCCCATTACGGACTTAAGGCGTGATCAGAATGCACCATAGATCGCACGCGCACAGGCTTTCCCGGAAACCCGAGCGATCTTCGTCTTGGCGGCCTGCGCGCTCCGGACCGAGTGACCAGCCGGTCGCTGACCAGGGGATGCCCGCTCAGGGCCGGACGGTGCCGAGGGTGACCGGCCGTCCCTCCAGCCGGGCCAGTGCCGCGCCGATGCAGTACCTGGGGCCGTGGCGAACACGAGACGCTGGTTCTGCTCGCGGGTGAAGTCGAATCTGTCCGCGGTGTCGCCGTACTCCTCCGGGTCGAGGCCGCTCGCCTGGTAATCGGCCC
Organism: Actinomadura sp. B10D3; assembly: GCF_039871695.1. Taxonomy (NCBI): domain Bacteria; kingdom Bacillati; phylum Actinomycetota; class Actinomycetes; order Streptosporangiales; family Thermomonosporaceae; genus Actinomadura; species Actinomadura sp. B10D3. The sequence continues at coordinate 192,082 of NZ_JBDPLY010000010.1, read as the reverse complement.
ACCGGTGCCCGGCCTTCCGTTGCCGGGAGAAACACTTTTCTCCTCGCAATTCACTTGCCGGTAATCGCGACGATGGCGCAGTTCCGGTGCTTAAGCCACGCGGATGAACCCACTCCCGGCCCGGTGCGTACTCCTGGGAGTTTTCCGATCTGAGGGGGAACATGACGTGGGCGTTCGCGTACCGGCCTTCGCGTCCGTACTCGGAATCCTGCTCGGGGCGGCGCTCCCGGCCGCTCCGGCCGGGGCGCACGGGGCGCTGGAGAACCCGGCGAGCCGCGCGACCGGCTGCGAGCCGGGGCGCGGCGCCGAGCGGTCGAGCGCCGCCTGCCGGGCCGCGGCGAAGGTGAGCGGAAGGGCGCTCGCCGAGTGGGACGAGCTGCGCGTGCCGAACGTGGGCGGCCGCGACCGCCGGATGATCCCGGACGGCGAGCTGTGCAGCGCGGGCATCGAGCGGTTCCGGGGGCTGGACCTGCCGCGCGCGGACTGGCCCGCGACGCGGCTGACGTCCGGCGCCCGCCACACGTTCCGCTACCGGGTGTCGATCCCCCACCGGGGCAGCCTGCGAATGTTCGTCACCCGCGCCGGCTACCGGCCCGACCGTCCGCTGACCTGGTCGGCACTGGAGGCCGAGCCGTTCCTGAAGGTCAAGGACCCGCCGCGGCGGAACGGGGCGTACGTCTTCTCGGGACGGATCCCCCGCGGCAAGACGGGGCGGCACCTGATCTACACGGTCTGGCAGACCTCGGACACGCCCGACACCTACTACTCCTGCTCCGACGTCACGTTCGGCGCCGTGCGGAAGAAGCCCGCGAAGCAGGCCCCCTCCCCCAAGCGCACCGACGACTCCCCCGCCCCTGGCGGGCAGGCGGCGGGCGGCTCCCCCGGGCCGGTGGACGTCTCGCCCAGCCCGGTGGCCGGCACGTCCCCGGCGGGGTCCGGCCGGAGCTGGGAGCTGCTCCTCGCGGCGGGCGGCGTCGCCGCGGTGGCGCTGATCTTCACGATCGGCGGTGCCGTCATGGCGGTCCGCCGGATGCGGCTCCGCCGGGAGCTCTGAGCCCCGTGCCGGGCGGCCGGGTCACTTGTGGGGGATCTGGTTGACGGTCCCCCCGTCCATGACGAACTCGGCGCCGGTGGCGTAGGACGACTCGTCGCTGGCGAGGAAGACCACGAAGGAGGCGACCTCCTCGGGACGGCCGGGGCGCCCGAGCGGCACGGGGATCATGTCGTCGGGGATGCCCTCGGTGATCGGGGTCCGGATCAGGCCCGGGTGGAGCGAGTTGACGCGGATGCCGTGCGGGGCGAGCTCCACGGCGACCGACTTGGTCAGGCCGCGCAGGCCCCATTTGGAGGCGACGTAGCCGTGCGCCCAGGAGGTGCCGCGCAGGCCCTCGATGGACGAGGTGTTGATGATCGACCCGCCGCCGGACGCGATCATCGCGTCGGTGGCCGCGCGGATGCCGAGGAACGGGCCGGTGAGGTTGACGTCGATGATATGCCGCCACTTCTCCAGCTTGAACCGGTTGATGGCCGCGCCGTTGGCGATCCCCGCGTTGTTGAAGAGCACGGTGAGGCCGCCGAACTCGCCGACGGTGGTCTCGACGGCCGACGCCCAGTCCTCGGGGCTCGTCACGTCGAGGTGCACGTAGCGGGCCGCGTCGCCCAGGTCGTCCGCGACGGCCTTGCCCTCGTCGTCGAGGATGTCGCCGATCACGACGGTGGCGCCCTCGGCCACCAGCGCCCGCGCGGACGCCTCCCCGATGCCGCGCGCACCGCCGCTGATCAGGGCGGTCTTCCCGTCCACTCGTCCCATCGCCGGGTCCTTTCTGCCGTACCGGTCTCAGTCGGACAGCGCCGCGGCGAACACGCCGCGGGCGGTGTTGAAGGGCAGGTCGAGCGGGGTCCGCAGCCCCGGCGGCGCCGCGACGACGTCGGGGATCGCGTTGACGATGCGGCCGGCGCCCGCGGCGATCGCGGCGTAGTTGTGGTCGCCCCTGGCGCTGGTCGGGCAGACGTCGACGCGGTAGGACGGCTCGCCGACGATCTCGACCCGGTAGGAGCCGCCGTCCTGCGCCGGCTGCGGCCAGTCGGGGCGCAGGTCGCCGCGGAGCCGGGTCGTGTGGTCGATGACGAGCACCTCCCTGCCGCCGGCGACGCCGCGGATCTGGAACCGCATGCCGGCGATCCCGCCCGCGGGGACGTGCCCGGCGGCCACGTCGAACGCCTCCGGCGCCGGCTCCAGCTCGTACCACTCGGTGATGTCGTCCAGCTCGAAGCCGAATCCGCGGGCCAGCATGCGGAGGCTGACGCCCCAGGACGCCGCCAGCATCCCCGGCCTGAACATCTTCGGCAGATCTCCGGGGGGACGGCCGAAGCCCATGAAATCGAACATGACCGGGCCGCCGTCGTAGGTCGCGTAGTCGGCGATCTCCGAGCAGCGCACCTGCTCCACCCGCTGGCAGGTGCTGGCGATCGCGAACGGCAGCAGGTCGTTGACCCACCCGGGGTCCACTCCGGTGACGAAGAGGCTCGTGTCGCCGGCGCGGCAGGCGTCCTCCACGGGCTCGATCATGCGGTCCGGCAGCACTCCCCACGGGTAGATGAGCGGCACCGGCGAGGAGGCGACGACGTTGCTGCCCGAGGCGAGGATCTTCTGGATGTCGCCGAGCGCGTCGAACAACCGGACCTCGCCGATCGCGCAGTAGGACGTGCACTCCGGCCGCGCGGCCAGGGCCGCGTCCAGGTCGCCGGTGGCCGCCACGCCCGTCACGGCGTCGAGGCCGGCGAGCTCGCCGGCGTCCCGCCCGACCTTCTCCGGGTTCGACACCACCAGGCCGGCCAGCTCGAAGCGGGGATCCTCGATCAGCTGTGACAGGGCGATGCGGCCGACGTTGCCGGTCGCCACGTGCAGGACGCGGATGGCCATGGCTCTCCTCGGTGGGCGGGCGCCGCCCGTCGGCCGGACAGGTGTCCAGTTATTATTCCAGAAATAGTAGAACGCGTTCTAGTGTGGTCCCGTCCGACCCGACGCGCACAGGGAGTCCCGCAGATGGTCCACCCGCCGGCGACACCTCCGAGCCGCTACGCCGCCCTCTCCCGGCCGGAGCTCGCGGTGGTCGTGCCCGAGCTGCTCCTGATCGGGCAGCTCATCGACCGGTCCGGGATGGCGTGGTGCATCTCGGCGTTCGGGAGGGAGGAGATGGCGCGGATCGCGATCGAGGAGTGGGCCGCTTCGAGCCCGATCTACACCAGGCGGATGCAGCGGGCGCTCGGCTATGCCCCCGAGGTCCCCGGGAAGGGCGACGTCCCGACAATCTTCAAGGGCCTCCAGCTCGACATCGGCGCTCCGCCGCAGTTCATGGACTTCCGCTACACCGTTCACGACCGGTGGCACGGCGAGTTCCACCTCGACCACTGCGGCGCCCTGATGGACGTCGAGCCGATGGGCGAGGCCTACGTCCGCTCGATGTGCCACGACATCGAGGACCCCACCTTCGACGCGACCGCGGTCGCGACCAACCCGAAGGCGCGGGTGCGGCCGATCCACCGGCCCCCGCGGACGCCGGCCGACCGGCACCCCCACTGCGCGTGGACCGTGACCATCGACGAGTCGCACCCGGACGCGCGGGGCATCCCGCTGCTGGCCGCCAACGAGCGCTCCCGGGCCGCGAACCTCGACCTGGCGCCGATCGACCCGTCCGACGACGGCCTCGCCGGCTACGCGGGCCCGCTGCTGTCCGACCTCGACTTCGCCGCCTTCTCGCGGTCCGCGCTGGCCCGGATCGCCGACGAGGTGTGCCTGCAGATGCACCTGCTCGACCGGGCCTTCGGCCTCGCCGTGGCCGAGCGGGCCGCCGACGCCGGCGAGCTGCTCCGGATCCGCCGCAAGCAGCTCGTGGGCATCGCCGGCATCGCCGCGGAGCGGCTCGCCCGCGCCCTGGACCTGCCGGCGGACGCGCGGGGAGCGGTCCGCCTGCTGGCGGTGCACCCGCTCCTCAACCCCTCCGCCTACGTCGATGCCGTCTTGGGGGACGGGAGCGTTGAGGTCCACCCTTCGCCCGCCCACGAAGACGGCGCCTGGATCTCCTTGTGCGGCCCCGCGTGGACGGCTCCGCTCCGGGCCGCCGTCCGCGCCGTGGCCCCCTGCCTCGACGTCGAGGCCACCGCGCTCGGGTCCGGCGGGGCATGGCGGCTGGACGTCGTCCGCCGCGACGTCCCGACTCCGGAGGCCGACGAGGTCGCCGTCGTCCGATTCAGCACAGGCGCCGGGTTCGCCTTCGAGCCCCGGCGCTCATTGCCGATCACTCCCGTCTGACGCCGGCGCAGGGCCCCGCCTTTTACGAGCGGTGGACCGCGCGGTCCGGCCGGTAGGCGTCGAGCGCCGGAGACGGACGGCCGTGGACCTCCTGGTCGATCAGCGAAGCAAGGTGGGGAGCGAGCGTGATCCCGCTGTGGGTGACGGCGGTGTACAGACCGGGCCGCTGGAAGCCGATGAGCGGGTACCCGTCGGCGGGCAGGGGACGGACGCACCGCCGCACCGCGGCGACCTCCGCGGTCAAGCCCGGGACGACGGCGCGCGCACGGGCGAGGAGCTCCGCGCCCACCTCCCGGACCAGCTCGGGGGAGGCCGACTCGTCGACCCCGGCGTCGAGATCGCCTGCCTCCAGCACGAGACCTCCGTCCTCCGACGGCCGGGCGGACAGGCCGGGAGCGTGCACGAGCCCGTTGAGGGCGGCGTCCGGCGCCGCGGTCGTGGTCGCGATGAGGCAGGGTGCGGCGGAGCCGGGTTCAGACGGATCGACCAGCGGAAGCGTCACGCCGGCCGTGGCCAGCAGCGCGGGAGCGTGCCGGCCCGCGGCGCAGACGGTGAGGTCGGCGTTCAGGTCCCGGCCGTCGTCCAGGCGCACGCCGGTGACGCGCTCGCCCTGGGTCGTGAGCGCGACCGCGCGGTGACCGGTGACGAACCGGGCGCCCGATTCACGCGCGCGCCGGGCCAGCGCCCGCGCGGCCGGGCCGCCGTGCACGTAGCCCTCGCCGGGGTAGTGCGCGATGAGCGCGTCCCGCGGGGCTCGGACGTGCGGTTCCAGCGCGCGCAGCCGGTCGGCGTCGACGAGTTCGGCGGCGTATCCGAGGCCGGCCAGGCGGGCGGTCCGGTCCGCCAGCCGGCTCCGGGCGTCCTCGTCGGCCGCCCACGTGACGCTGCCGGCCGGCCGGTACCAGGCCGGGGCGCCGAACCCGGCGGCCAGGTCACGCCACGCGGAAAGCGCCGCCGTCCGGAACCGGTGGTAGGCCGGGTCGCCGGGGTCGTTGGCGTTGAGCCAGGCGTAGCTGGTGCCGGACGCCCCGGCGCCGGGCTCCCGCTCCTCGACCACCGTGACCTCGTCCCGCGGGCGCGCTCGGCCGCCGGCTTCAGCACGGGTGAGCCGGTCCGCCAGCGCCGCCCCGACGATCCCCGCGCCCACGACCAGTATCCGCATGCCCTCCAGGATGACCGACCACGGGATTCCGGCGAGAGGGCGTTCCGGTTCTGCGGTGGGCGGAATGTCTGGGGGTGGGTGGGACCGCCGCCTTACCATGACGGCATGGCCGAGACCGCCCGCCCGCTGATGCCCGCCCCCGAGCCGCCGAACGAGCAGCCGCACGGGCCGACCGCGACACCCCAGCCGACGGAACCGCTGTGGCGGGACGCGCTCGGCCAGTGCCTGCGGCGGCTGCGCCTCGAACGCGGCGAGATCCTGGTCGAGACCGCCCGCCGCGCCGGCGTCTCCCCGCAGTACCTCTCCGAGATGGAGCGCGGGGTCAAGGAGCCGTCCAGCGAGATGATCGCGGCGGTGGCCGGCGCCCTGGACGTGACGCTCGGCGACCTGACGCTCGCGATCGCGACGAGCCTCCTGGCGATGCCCGCCGGAACCGCACCGGCGGGCCCCACCTGCCAGGTCGCCTACGCCCTGGCCGCATAGGCCGCCCCTCACATGGGGAGCGGCTGGCGCTCCTCGATCACGTGGTCGATGAGGCCATAGTCCCGCGCCGTGGTCGCGGTGAACACGCGGTCCCGGTCCGTGTCGGTGCGCAGCGTCGCGGTGTCCTGCCCGGTGTGCCGGGAGAGGATGTCCTCGATGTCGGCGCGGACGCGGACGACCTCGTCGGCCTGGAGGATGAGGTCCGGGATCGCCCCGCGCCCCTGCCCCACCGGCTGGTGCAGGACGACGCGGGTGTGGGGCAGCGCGGCGCGCATCCCGGGGGTGCCCGCGGCGAGGAGCACGGCGCCGACGGCGACCGCCTGCCCCACGCAGGTGGTCGCCACCTGGGGACGGATATAGCGCAGCGTGTCGTAGACGGCGAGCATCGCGCTCGGGTCTCCGCCCTCGCAGTTGATGTAGAGCTGGATGTCGCCGTCGGGGTTGTCGGCCTCCAGGTACAGCAGCTGCGCGACGAGGGCGTTCGCGACGCCCGCGTCGATGGCGGTGCCGAGGTAGATGATCCGCTCGGTCAGCAGGTGCGAGTAGACGTCCATGATCCGCTCGCCGCGCGGGTGCTGGGCGATGACGTTCGGGATCGTGTAGGTGCTCATCGGACGCCTCCTTCGGCCGGGACACCGAGCCCGACGGTGCGGTTGATCACGGGGATGACGTCGTCCAGGGAGCCGACGACGGAGTCGATGAAGCCGTATTCGAGGGCCTCCTGCGCGGTGTACCAGCGGTCGTGCAGCGAGTCCTCGAAGACCCGTTCGAGGGGTTGGCCGGTGTCCTCGGCGATGAGGCCGAGGACCGTGTCGCGGGTGTGCCGCAGGTCGTTGGCCTGCAGTTCGATGTCGACGGCGGCGCCGGCGATTCCGGCGGAGCCCTGGTGCATCAGCACGCGTGCGTGCGGCATGGCGCGGCGCTTGCCCCGGGTGCCGGACGACAGCAGGAACTGCCCGGCGCTGTAGGCGATGCCGAGCACCACCGTGGACACGTCGCACGGGATGAGCCGCATGACGTCGCGGATCGCGAGCATCGACGGCACCGACCCGCCGGGCGAATGGATCCACAGCGCGATGTCGGACGACGCGTCCTCCTTCGCCAGCGTGATCAGCTGCGTCGCCAGCAGGGTGCCGTTGTCGTCGTCGAGTGGGCCGTCGAGCACGAGAACGCGCTGCTGGTAAAGCTCGCGACGCACGCGCTCGTTGAACATGGGGATTCCTGGTTCCTCGCTCATGCCCTTCACTCTGCGCGGGGCCGTGGGGTGGTCGTAGCCTGATCCGCCCACGGCGGATCTGCTCACAGCAGCGGGGATAGGGTCACCGGATGCGCGTGTACCAGTACGTCTACTTCGCTCTGCAGTCGACGCGGGTGCCGGCCACCGAGATCAGCGCGCGGCTCGGGATCGAGGCGGACGAGCGCAAGGTGCGCGGAAGCCGCCGGGCGCGGCCGCCGCGTCCCGTCGCGCACACGTGGCGGATCGTCTGCCGGCGCCCCGGCCTCACCGTGGACGAGCAGATCGCCGAGGTCCTGGACCGGCTGTTCGAGCACGCGGAACGCATCGGCGCCCTGGCCCTCGAACTCGACGGCACCGGGGACGACGGATGGCCCGCGGCCACCCTCCAGGTGGTGCGGGTGTTCGAGCATCCGGACGGCGAGGAGGAGGAAAGGCCCGCCCCGGTCGGCGGCCTGGAGAAACTCCCCGGGCAGCACCAGCTGCTGGGCTGGCACCTGGACGGGCGGGTGCTGGAGTTCCTCCGCCTCACACACGCCTTGCTGGACATCGACGAGTACGCCTACGACTGAGCGGGCCGGTGCGGCACGGCGATGGGCACGGCGGCCTTGCGGGCCGCCGTGCCCGGCTCTCGCGGTGGTCCGGTCAGGCGGGGGCGACGGCACGCCCGGTCTGGGGCGAGATCATTCCTGCGCAGAGGCCGCGGGCGGCCAGTACCTGGGCGATCCGCGGAATGGCCGCGCGCGTGTTGGCGGGCCATTCGTGCATGAGGATGATCTGGCCGTCGGTGAGGCGGCCGGCGGCCTGCACGATCGCGCCGGTGCTCGCCCCGTTCCAGTCCTGCGAGTCGACGTCCCAGATGATCTCGGTGAGGCCGTGCCCGGCCTCGACCGACCGCAGGGTCGCGTTGGTCTCGCCGTAGGGCGGGCGGAACAACCGCGGAGTGCCGCCTCCGGCGGCGGCGATGGCCTGCTGGGCCCGGGAGATCTCCGAGTCCATCTGCGCCTGGCTCAGCTGGGTCATGTGCGGATGGGTGTAGCTGTGGTTGCCGACCCACATACCGGCGTTGACCTGGGCCCGGACCTGGGCCGGGTACGCGGCCGCGTGCTGGCCCTGGTTGAACATCGTCGCCCGCAGCCCGTTCTGCGCGAGCGCGTTGAGCAGGCTCGGGGTGTTGTCGTTGGACGGGCCGTCGTCGAACGTGAGCCCGACGTATCCGTTGCAGGCGGCGGCGTGGGAGGGGGCGGCGGTCACGGCGAGGGCCGCGGTCGCCGCCGCCGCGGCGGCCAGCGCCGCCGACAGCGAGCGTCTGGGCAGGGGTGATCTGGTGCGCATGGCGGCTCCTCCGGGTGCTCAGCCGACGGTGATGCTGGAGTTGCCGCTGCTCTGGTAGCCCTCCGTGGCCATGATCATGTAGTAGCGGAAGTCGCCCAGGTTCATGCCGGCGCGGGCCCAGGCGTCGAAGTGGTTGCCGGTGGTGATGGAGCCCCCGGTCCGCCTGGACTGGCGGACGCTCCAGTACTGGTCGAAGGTCCTGGTGCCTTCGACGGACGGGGCGTTGTACCGCGTGGTCTTGTAGATGTCGTAGGTGCCGCCGTCACTGGTGACGGTGCCCTTGTAGGTTCCGGTGGGCCGGTAGCTGCCCCAGTTGTCGACGATGTAGTACTCGACGAGCGGGTTCGACGTCCACCCGTAGAGGGCCAGGTACGCGTTGCCGGACGGGTTGAAGCTGCCGGAGTAGTTCACGGTCCTGCGGCCGCCGTTGCTCCAGCCCTTGCCCGCGACGAAGTTCCCGACGTTGGACCAGGAGGTGCTGTAGCTGCCGCCGCTCCTCAGCGTCATCGACACCGACCCGCCGCCGTCGGTCCAGAACGAGTAGAAGTACCCGTCGTGGGTGCCGGTCTGGTTGGTGGTGATGACCGTGTCGGCGGCCGCCGTGCCGGGCAGCAGCGCCGCGGACGCGACCAGGGCCGCGCCGAGAGCGCCCGCGCCGATGAGGCGCCTGCGGGTGATCGGGCGGGCGGTGGTGGTGTCGTGCTCGTACATGCTTCCTCCTCGGGAGCATCGGCGGGGGGCCTCGGCCGTCCCGCCCCCGATGACCGCGCCCCCGGAGGGGTGGATCCGGCGGCGGAGCCGGTGGCGGAACCGGCCGATCGGGTGCGAGTATGCGCGCGCTTTCCCGAGAGTGTCAACGATTCTTTTCGAAACCTTTCGCCCGACCGATCGAATATGGATCGTTCCATAGGGTGAGCGATCAGGTGAGACAGATATCGAATGGCACGACATTCGATTTCCGCGACATGTGATGAGGGCTCACCTGAACGCAATCCTCGAAAGTTTCGAGTGACGTTCTGGGCCGTTCAGCGGGCCTGGATCAGCCGTGGGAGGCGATGCTCCGGGCGTGCGCGCCGAGGACGTGGGTGAACAGGGCCGGAGGGCGGGTCCCGTCGCCGGCGTCCGGGAGGACCTCCGGAGTGAGGGTCCAGTCGACGCCCACCCAGGAGTCGCCGATGGCGTCCTCGCTGGACGGGAGGTTGTTGCACGACTGGCGGACCCGCATGGCGCGGACGGACTCGGCCGCCGGCGTGTCGGTCTCGACCAGGAGCACCGGGACACCGACCAGCGGGCCGTCCTCGACCAGGCGCAGCAGCCGGTCCGCGTCCTCGCCGTCGAGCGCGGCACCGGCGTCGAGGACCACCACCAGGCGCACCGGCGGGCCGCCCATCGGGTCCGCGAGCGACTCCTCCGCGCCGCCGATGCGGCGCAGGTCCACCAGGTCGAGGAGGCGGCGGAGCCGCTCGCCGGCGTGCGGGCCCGTGGCGACGCCGCCGCCCAGCAGGCGGGCGGTGGTGGCCGGGTCGAAGCCGTGCAGCCAGCCCGCGCCGGAGAGCCCGGCCGCGTCGATCACCTCCAGGCCGAGGACGCCGGGCGGCACGGCCGCGAGGAACCGGGTCGCGAGCGACCAGGCGTAGGCGGCCGCGTCGCCGGGCACCACGCCGCGCGAGATCCACACGGCGCGGCGCCAGGGCAGCCGCAGCACGAGCGGCACCCGCAGGCCCGGCAGCTCGGCGGTCGACAGCCGGCCGAGCAGCATCCCCTCGGCGAGGTCGACGCCGGGTCGCCAGGTCAGCCAGGACGGCGCGTCGAACGGCGCCACCTCCGGCGTGAGCTCCGGCTCCACCCTCGCCAGCTCGTCGCGCAGCTGGCCGGCGTCGGAGCGCAGGCGCTCGTCGGCCTCCCGCATGAGCTGCTCGAACCGCCCCCGCGGCTGCCGGCCGGCGATCTCCTCGTTGCGGAGGGTGAGTGCGTGCTCGGTGGCGGCGCGGAAGGCCGCCACCGAACGGCTGGCGTCCTCCCAGACCAGCCAGCAGCGTTCGATGTACCCGACCTCCGTGGACGGCGCCTGCTGCGGCGCGGGCTGGGGCTGCGCCGGCGGCGGCTGTGCGGGGGGCGGCGGCTGTGCGGCGGGCGGCTGCGGCGGCGCCTGCGCCGGCCGGGGAGGCGGCGGCGCGCCCACCGCGGGTCCCGGAGGCGGGGCGGCCATGGCGGCCTCCTGCTCGCCGGGGTCGTCGACCTCGACGCCGTGCGCCTCCACCAGCTCGGCCAGGCCGCCCGCGTAGCCCTGGCCGACGGCGCGCACCTTCCACGCCTCGGCGCGGCGGTAGATCTCCAGCCCGATGATCGCCTTCTCCGGGCCGAGCCCCCGGACGGTGAACTCGGCCGCGGGGTCGCCGCCGCCCGCGGTGAGGCGGAGCCGCGGCGGCGGCGCCGTCCCGAAGGAGCCGGGGCCCGCCAGGCTCACCGCGATGAGCACCGTGAGCCCGGCGGGGACCGCGTCGAGGTCGAGCTCGACGCGCTGGCCGGCGCCGCCGTCGGCCCAGCGGACGCCGGGCGCCTCGGGCGCGTTGAAGAAGACCAGGTCGGCGTCTGACCGCACCCGCAGGTCGGGGCCGACGAGCAGCGCGCTGACGTCGACGGGCACGGCACAGGACACGGTGGCGGTCACCCGCCGGGCGGGCAGCGGAGCGTTGCCGCCGCGTGGGAGGTCGACCATCGGCGGTCAGCAGTGCGCGGCGATCGTCGGCAGCATGTCCTGGAAGGTGCGGCCATGGCACGGCTCGCCGATCGCGTTCATCTTCCAGGCTCCGCCGTGCCGGTAGATGCGGGCCATCACCATCGCGGTGTGGGCGCCGCCGCCGGTCAGCGTGTACCGGGCCAGCTCGCCCCCGTCCACCTCGTTGACGAGGCGGCAGAAGGCGTTCTCCACCTCGTTGAAGGTCTGCCCGTTGAAGGAGCTGACGGTGAATACCAGCGAGGTGACGTGCACCGGAAGCCGCGCCAGGTCGACGATGACCGACTCGTCGTCGCCGTCGCCCGCCCCGGTCAGGTTGTCGCCGGTGTGCCGGACGGAGCCGTCGTCGCTGACCAGCTTGCCGAAGTAGACCACGTCGGCGAGGTTGCGGTCGGCGAAGAGCACGCAGGAGGCGTCCAGGTCGATCTCCCGCTCGCGGGACCCGAAGAACCCCTTCTTCTTGACCGCGTCCCAGCCGAGGCCCATCCGGACCATGCTCAGCGCGCCGCCGGGCTTCTCCAGCGAGATCCGCTGACCCTTAACCATCGAGACGGTCACAGCCGTCGCCTCCTCGCCATCCCCTTGCCGCGCGAACCCGTGAGCGCGTCGTGCGAGGAAAGCCTTTCAGCCGATCCACCCTGTTGTCACCTGATCCGCGACGTCCGGGCGACCTGTCAGGTGTCACAGGCGATGCCGTCGCCGTCCCGGTCGAGGTCGTAGATGTCGTCCCCGACGACGCGGACAGGTCCGGACACGTACCCGGGGCCGTCGCCGCTGCCTCCCGCGCAGTCGACGTCACGGGCGATCGGGACGCACCCGCTGTAGTTCGGGTCGCATCGGCGGGCCTGTTTGGTGCCCACCGCGATGACGCGGGTCACCGGGCGCCGGGTGACGGCTTCCCGGATCAGTTTCCGGGAAGTCTCGGCGCCATTGGTGAGGGTGACCTCATATGTCAGTTTCTTCAGACCGGTGGCGCCGCGCTTCACGACCTTGGTGTCGCCCTTGGCGAGGGTCGCGTCGTTCACCTTTCTCGTCTTGAACGGAATCTTCTGCGTCCTGGTGACCGTGCGTTTCTCGACCACCGGGCTCGCTCCGGCGACCGCTCCCGCGGACGCCGTACCCGGTGTGGTCTGCCCCGGTGTGGTCTGCGCCGGTGTCGCGGCGGACGGCGTGGCCGCGGGATCGCAGGCACCGGTCAGCAGGAGTCCCCCGGCGGCCATGACGGCAAGAATAACGCGCCTCATGAATTCCCCCTATATACAGGAAGGAATCGTGCGCCTCAGCCGTATTCCGGGTCAATGGGAAATGCGAAGGAAGCCCAGGCCGGATGTGGACTGGGCTTCCCTGGCCGTTCCTGGTCAGTAGCCCCGGGAGGGCTTGCCGCTTCCGGCGGGCTGACCGCCTTCGGGGGCCCCGCCGCCGGCACCTTCCTGGCCGCCGGCGCCTTCCTGGCCTCCCCCGGCTTCTTCGCCGCCACCGGCGCCTTGACCGCCACCGGCCTCCTCACCGCCGCCGGCGCCCTGGCCGCCGCCGGCCGCCCCGATCTCCGCGCCGAAGGCGTCGAGGGCCTCGGTGACGGGCTGGAAGAAGGTGACGCCGCCGGTCTGGCAGTCGCCGGAGCCGCCGGAGGTGAGGCCGAGGGCGGCGGTGTCGGCGAAGAGCGGGCCGCCGCTGTCGCCCGGCTCGGCGCAGACGGTGGTCTGGATCATCCCGGTGACGGTGCCCTCGGCGAAGTTCACCGTGGCGCCGGTCGCGGTGACGGTGCCGTCGGAGACGCCGGTGGTGCTGCCGCTGCGCAGGACGCGCTGGCCGACCACGGCCTCGGCGGCCTCGGTGATCTCCTGCGACTGGCCGTTGTAGAGGTTGACCGCGCTCTCGCCCGCGGCGCCCTCCGCGGTCTCCACGAGCGCGAAGTCGTTGCCGGGGAAGCTGCTCTGCACGGTGGTGCCGGCGGCCTCGGCGCCCTGGTCCGTCGTCCACTCCTGGACCTCGTTGCCGCAGTGGCCGGCGGTCAGGAAGAAGTCCTGCTGGCCGCGCTTGACGTTGAAGCCGAGCGAGCAGCGGGCGCCCCCGCCGAAGATCGCGTCGCCGCCGAGGGCGAACGTGCGGAGCTTCCCGGGGATGCGCACCATGCGGATCGCCGCGCCCATCTGCCGGGTCGCGCGCTGGACCTCCGCCATCCGCGTCCCGGCCGTCCACACCGTGACCTTGGAGGTGGCGGGGTCGACCGCCCATCCGGTGCCGGGGATGTCCGCCACCGACCGCTGGAGGGTGTTCGTGACGCGCTTCAGCGTCGCGGGACTGCGCTGCGTCATCTTGGGCACGGCCCCGGCGGACCGCACCGCGGCGGCGTCCGCGGCGTTGGTGACCGTGACGACGGGGCGTCCCGCGGAGTCGACGTAGGCGCCGGTCGTGCGGTCACCGAGGCGGTCGGCGATCCTGGCGGCCTTGGCGGCGGCCTGCCCGGTCGTCCGCGCGGCGCGCACCGCGTCCTGTCCCGCACCCTGGCGCCCGGCCCGCGCGTCACCCGCGAGCTTCGCCTCCTGGCCGCCCGACCGTCCCTCGGCGTGCACGACGTACAGCGAGCCGGCCACGAGCCCGGCGGATCCGGCGGCCACCGCGGTCGTCGTGACCACGGTGCGCAGCCGACTGTTCCTCACGCTCTTCCGGCGCCTCATGAACCCTCCTGGTTCCGGGGTGTCGATCTACGCGGAGGGGTACGCGCCCCGGCGGGCGGGAGTTCAACACGTCTCGGAGGGCTCTTGACGGCCCCATATTCCTGCCTTAAATCAGACTGTGAAATAACGCGTGATCGAAGGGGCCCGCTCAGTCACACCCCACCCCGAAGGAGATGCGCCATGCATCCCGTCCCACCCCCTGCGCCGCCGTACCTGGACATGCCCGTGAACTCCGCCGGGCGGATGTACTTCTACCTCGGCTCGCCCACCAGCCGCTACCAGGACTTCATCGAGTTCACGGTCGGCGCCGACGTCTTCAACGGCAACACCACCCGGGTCGACGGCTTCGGCCTGAAGCTCGCGATGCGCCTGCACGCCCACGACGGGTACGACGTGTCCGTCGGCGAGGACCAGGCCACCTTCGCCGAGGACCGGGCGGCCACGTTCCGGCGGTTCGCGGACGAGGTGCCGCCGGAGTTCGACTCGCTGGCGACCGTCGAGGCCCCGTACCGCATGCGCCGGGCAACTCGCCCGTCTTCCAGCCGGGCGGCGCGCAGGCGGGCTACTTCACGTCCTACGCCGCGTCCGCAGGCGTCTCGGTCACGACGCAGCAGGTCACCGGATGCTCCGGGCCGCTCGCGAACGACCCCGGGGCCGCCTCGGGCTGACCGGTCCCGGCCTCGATGAAGACGGTCTGCTCCAGGTGGGACGTGCCCATCTGGGCGGTCAGCGTCACGACCTCGAAATCGGCGACGTCGGCGGTGGTTCCGGAGAACGTCACCGAGGACGCGCCGGCCCGGCACGACGACCTCGGCGGGCACCCGCAACGCGGGGTTGTCGGTGCTCAGCGCGACCGTGGCCGGCTCAGTGGTGACGCCGCCCAGATGGACCGTCCCCTCGAAGCTCTGGCCGCCCGTCAGCCACGGCAGCTCGATCTCCTTGAGCCCCGGGCGGATCAGCACGGTATGGCTCGTGCTCCCGACACCCTCGATGGTCGCGGTGTAGGTGACACCTCCAGGCCTCCGTGCGGTACGGGATTGTTTCCGGCCATGGGCGAACGCGGGCGGCACCACACGGTCTTGTGCGGTGATGATTGTTTGTGGATGATTGGTGCTTGTTTCGAGCGTGAATGCGCATTACCGGGAGGACCGTCCGAATGACAAAGATCGTGTTCGTGGGGGCGGGGAGCGTGGTGTTCACGCAGGCGCTGCTCGCCGACCTGCTCGGCTTTCCGGAGCTGGCGGACGCCCGCATCGCGCTGCACGACGTCGACGCCGAGCGGCTGGCGACGGCCGAGGCGGCGGCGCGCAGGATCGCCGAGGCGCGCGGTGCCCGGCCGGCGATCACGGCGCACCTGGAGCGCCGGGAGGCGTTCGACGGCGCCGACTTCGTGATCAACATGATCCAGGTGGGCGGGCGCGGCTCGACGGTCACCGACTTCGAGGTCCCGGCGCGGTTCGGGCTCCGGCAGACGGTCGCCGACACGATCGGGGTGGGCGGGATCTTCCGGGCGCTGCGCACCTTCCCCGTCCTGGACGGGATCGCGGCGGACATGGCGGCGTGCTGCCCGGACGCGTGGCTGCTGAACTACACCAACCCGATGGCGATGAACGTCTGGTACCTCGCCGCCGCGACGCCCGTCCGCAACGCCGTCGGGCTGTGCCACTCGGTGTACTGGACGACCCGCGGCCTCGCGGAGCTGGTCGGCGTCCCGTACGAGGAGGTGTCGTACCTGGCCGCCGGCGTCAACCACCAGGCGTGGGTGCTCAGGTTCCAGCGGGGCGGCGAGGACCTGTACCCGAGGCTGGACGAGGCGATCGAGCGCGACCCGGAGCTGCGGCGCCGCGTGCGGGTCGAGATGTACCGGCGGCTCGGCCACTACCCGACCGAGACGAGCGAGCATTCGGCGGAGTACGTCCCGTGGTTCATGCGGCACGACGCCGAGGTGGCGCGGCTGCGCATTCCCGTGGACGAGTACATCCGGGTCAGCGAGGAGAACCTGCGCGAGTACGCCTCGACGCGGGCGGCGCTGGCGGCCGGCGAGCCGATCCCGGTCGAGGGGAGCATGGAGTACGCGCCGCAGATCATCCACAGCATGGTCACCGGCAGGCCCCGGGTCGTGTACGGCAACGTGGTGAACCGGGGCCTGATCGGCAACCTGCCGGAGGGGTGCGCGGTCGAGGTGCCGTGCCTGGTCGACGCGCAGGGCGTGCAGCCGACCGCCGTCGGGGACCTCCCGCCGCAGTGCGCGGCGCTCAACCGGTCGTTCGTCGGCGTCGGCGAGCTGACCGTGCGGGCGGCGGTGGAGGGGCGCCCCGACCACGTCCGGCACGCGGCCATGGCCGACCCGAACACGGCCGCCACGCTCACGATCGAGGAGATCTGGACGCTGTGCGACGAGATGGTGAAGGCGCACGGCGACCTGCTGCCCGAGCCGCTGCGCCGGACCGGCCTGTCATGAGGCGGGCGGCGGCCCTGGCCGCGATCGCGGTGCTGCTCCCGGTGGCCGGCGCGGGCGCGGCGGACGCGGTGACCGGGAGCGTGCGGGTGCGGGCGGGCGACGACTGGACGCTGCCCGGCTGGGTCCGGCCGTCGGCGAACTCCGGGTTCTTCTCCGAGAAGGCGGCGCCGGAGTTCGAGGTGGGGACGCGCGGTCTCGACCTGACCTGGCGGCAGCTCCAGCCGGACGGTCCCGGACAGTTGCGCACCGACACGACCGGCTCCGCTCAGGGCATGGACTTCGCACCCTTACGCGACCAGCTCGCGGACGGCCGGCCGTTCTGGATGCGCGTGTTCGCCAGCGGGGCTCAATGGGCTCCGGAATGGGCGGCCGACGAATGCGAGGTGCGACCGGTCGGCCCCGATTACGACGGTCAGTACCACCTGCCGATCTGGGACGAGTGCGTGTGGGGACGGCTCCTCGGCGTCTACCGGAAGCTGTTCGTCGAGAAGAACCTTCGCGCCGACCCGCGGCTGCGGTTCGTCTACGTCCCGGGCGCGTTCACATGGGCGGAGTTCGACTACGACATCATCAGCCAGGCCGCCGAGGAGGGTCTGACCTTCGAGAAGTACCGCTCGTGGCACCGGCACGCCTGGCGGGATCTGGTCGATATCTTCGGCCCCTACCGCACCAAGCTCGTGTTCACCGGCGAGGACTACCCCTGGGGGCCGTGGGGGTCGAAGACGGATCTGTTCGCCGAGCAGGCGGTCGACGCGGGCCTCGGCATCCGAACGGGCATCACCGAGGAGTTCAACTTCCATCTCAACGAGGCTCCTTCGTACGGAAGCCGTGTCGAGCGGAACGGGCACA
This sequence comes from Actinomadura sp. B10D3, assembly GCF_039871695.1. Lineage (NCBI taxonomy): Bacteria > Bacillati > Actinomycetota > Actinomycetes > Streptosporangiales > Thermomonosporaceae > Actinomadura > Actinomadura sp. B10D3. The sequence goes on along the minus strand of NZ_JBDPLY010000010.1, from coordinate 174,831 downwards.
TGACGGTGGACGAACGCCTGCCCGTCCACGACGGGCGGCATGTCGTCGCCACCGAGAACGAGTGCTTCAACGATTGCGATTACAAGACGGACGAGCCGTACTACGCCGTCCGGCAGTCGAACCTGAAGGCTCTGCAACTGAGAATGAACTGGATATACGTGGTCCCGGGCCCGTCCTACATGAAGGAGTACCCGGACCACTGGAACTGGCTACGGCTCAGCATCGGCAAGACCGCGTCCGATTCACCTGACGCGTGGGCGGCATTGCGCGACGCGGAGGACACCTACTGGAAGGACCGGACCGGTCCCTTCACCGGTGCCCGGAAATGGGCGAGCCGCCCGTGGGTGCGCAACCTCGAACGCTGGCTCGTCCAGCGGGACGTCTCGCCGGACGGCAGGGCACGCCGATCCACGGCCGACGTCCACACGCATGTCCTGACGGAGGAGAACGGCACGGCCTACGAAGGGCTGCGCACCGACCGTGCGAAGGGGCAGACGTCGCTGTACTTCGACCTCGACGACCGCTTCCTGGCCGGACGGCGCGAACCGGTTCAGATCAAGGTGACGTACTCGGACGCGGGCGCAGGCGACTGGTGGATCGAGCATGAAGGCGGGCGCTCACCGGCCGTCCGCCGTACCGGTGACGGGGCGTGGAAGACCGCGACCGTCCGGCTGCCCGGGCCGGTCCTCGCGAACGGGCTGAACGGCCGCACCGACTTCCGGATCGCCACCGGCCGCGGAGACGACCTCGACGTCCGGTTCGTCCGGCTCGTCCGGCAGAAGGCGCCGTAGGTCACAGCGGAAGGAGGCGCCGCGCGTTGCCCGCGTACACCTGCTCCAGAACGTCCGGCGGCAGGTCGAGGGCGGAGATCGCCCAGCGTCCCTGCGGCGGCACCTCCTCGTCCGGCGCGTAGGGGAAGTGCTCGTCGTCGGTCTCCAGGAACCGGAAGTGCGTCGGGTAGGACGAGGCCGACAGCGGGAACGCGTCGGTCCCGAACAGCACGCGGCCGGGGTGCCGCGTCATCAGCGAGCGGGCCGCCCGGGGGCGGCGGCCGAGCTCGGCGAGCCGTCCGGCGATGTCGACGTGCAGGTTGGGGTGCTCGTCCAGCATCCGTGACACCCACCGGAGATCCTCGGCGTAGCAGGCGACGTGCGCGCCGATGAACGTCGTGTGCGGGTGGGACGAGACCAGGTTCTCCAGGGCCTCCATGAGCCGGGGGAACGACGGCAGGCCGGGTCGCCCGAAGTGCCAGTCGGGGTGGGCGAGCAGCTCCTCCAGCCGCTCGTTGCGGCGGTCGACCGGGGCGAAGAAGGCCACCGGATCGGCGGTGTGGATCAGAACGGGCAGGTCGAGCGCGCCCGCCGCCTCGAAGACGGGGGCGAGCCTCGGGTCGTCCGGCAGGACGAGGCGCCCGTCCGCGTCGGTGTGGTGCAGGCCGAGGGTCTTCCAGACCTTCAGGCCGCGGGCGCCGAGCGTCCGCGAGTTCTCCAGGCTGCGCACGAGCCGGTCGATCCCGCCGCGTTCGCGCAGCAGGTTCCAGTCGAGCTGGCAGAAGGTGAGGAACCGGCCGGGGTGGGCGCGGTCGTAGCGGTCGAGGTTGACCGACAGCTCCCCGCCCCACATGCCGTCCAGGTTCACGATCGCGTCGACGCCGTGCGCGTCCATCAGTGCGAGGAGCCGCCCCACGTCGGGGGCCATCCATCCGCCGTCGCCGGTGAGCCAGCGGCCGAGGTGGTTGTGGGCGTCCACGCACCGGAACCGCGGGCGCGGGACGTCGCTTCCCGGGATCTCCACGCTCGGGCGCGGAACGTAGTCGGACAGCCGCAGGTCGCCGATCTCGGACATCTCACCCCGTCCATTGATGATGTTTTCTGCTCTGTTCTCTTCTATTCCGAGCATAAGTAAGCATATGGTTTCGAACCACACCCAACTTCGGGAGGGCCGATGGGCAACGGACTGCGCGGTGCGGTCGCGCTGGCGGCGGCGGCGCTGCTCGCCCTGACCGCGGCGGGCTGCGGCGGCGACGACGCGGACGGCGGGAAGGTCAAGATCACCTGGTGGCACGGGCAGTCGGCGCCGTACGACGAGCCGCTCAAGAAGCTCGCGGCGGAGTACTCCCGGGCGCACCCGGACGTGGAGATCGTCCCCCAGCTCGGGACCAGCAACGTCGACGACATGCTGCAGAAGGTCACCGCGGCGCTCGCGGGCGGTGACGCCCCGGACATCGCGTACATGTACGGGTCCTGGACGGCGTCCCTCGCCGAGAACCGCAAGGTCGTCGACCTGTCCGACACGGTCAAGGACCCGTCGTTCGGCTGGGCCGACTTCTGGGAGTCCGAGCGCGCCGCCGCGACCGTGGACGGCAAGGTGGTCGGCGTCCCCGCCGTGGTCGACAACCTCGGCGTCGTCTACAACAAGAAGCTGTTCGACGCCGCCGGCGTCCCCCACCCGAAGGCCGACTGGACGTGGGACGACTTCCGCGCCGCGGCCAAGAAGCTGACCGACCCGGGCAAGAACGTCTACGGCACCGCCTACCCGGTGAGCGGCGGCGAGGACACCGTCTGGCGGCTGTGGCCGATGCTGTGGCAGCAGGGCGGGAGCATCCTGACGCCGGACGACAAGAAGGCCGCGTTCAACACCCCGCAGGCCGCCGCCGCCCTCGACCTCTGGCGCGGTATGGCGCGCGACGACAAGTCGGTGTACCTCGACCAGAACGGCGAGAAGTTCCTCCCGCTCTTCCAGTCCGGCAAGGTCGCGATGGTGGTGACCGGGCCGTTCGCCCTGCTGGACTTCAAGGAGCACGGCATCGACTACGGAGCGGTGCAGCTGCCCGGCTACAACGGCAACCACGAGACGATCTCCGGCCCGGACTTCTGGGTGCTGTTCGACAACGGGTCGCGGCGCGAGAGGGCCGCCAGGGAGTTCACCGCCTGGCTGTCCAAGCCGGAGCAGGACGCCCGCTGGTCGCTCGCGGCCGGCAACCTGCCGCTGCGCAAGGCCACGACGCAGCTCCCCGAGTACAAGAAGTACGTCGCCGACTTCCCGGGAGCGGCCGAGTTCGTCGCGAACCTCGCCAACGCGAAGAAGGCCCGCCCGAGCAGCGCGGCGTACGCGAAGTTCTCCGAGGCGATCGGCGACGCCATCACCACGTCGCTCATCGCCGGGGACCCCGCGAGCAAGACGCTGGGCGAAGCCGCCAAGGAGACCGACGACCTGCTCGCCAAGGAAAAGTGACATGACGGTGGGCACCGCTCCGCCGCCTCTCGCGCGGACGACGCACGCGGCACGGCGCCGGCGGACGGCGCGCCGGCGCCTCATGCCGCACCTGGTCGGCTGGGGGTTCGTCGGGCCCGCGACCCTGGTGGTCGTCGGCCTGGCGATCTTCCCCGCGGTCTGGGCGCTGTGGCTGTCCTTCCACGACAGCGACCTGATCTCCAGCGGCGAGTTCGTCGGCCTGGCGAACTACCGCGAGATGGTGCACGACCCGGCGCTGCGGGACGCGGCATGGCACACGATCGTCTACACCGTCCTGTACGTACCGGGATCGGTGCTGATCGGGCTGCCGCTCGCGGTGGCGCTGAACCAGCGCATCCGCGGGATCGCCCTCTACCGGACGTGCATCTTCGTCCCGTACGTCACCTCGGCGGCGGCCGTCGGCATCCTGTCCAACTTCGTGCTCGATCCCGAGTTCGGCATCGTCAGCGGAGGCGTGAAGGCGCTCGGGCTGCCGGCCGCGGGCTTCCTCCAGGACCCCGGCCAGGCGCTCTACACGCTGGTGGCCGTGTCGCTGTGGTGGTCGGTCGGGCTGCCGGTGGTGGTGTACCTCGCCGCGCTGCAGGACGTCCCGCGCGAGCTGCGGGAGGCGGCGCTGGTCGACGGCGCGACCCCCTGGCAGGCGTTCCGGACCGTGACGCTGCCGCAGCTGCGGCCGGCGACCACGTTTGTCGTGATCTGGCAGATGATCATGTCGCTGCAGCTGTTCGACCTCGTGTACACCACCACCAAGGGACAGCCGCTGGACTCCACCTCGGTGATCGTCTACTACCTCTACGAGCAGGCGTTCAAGCAGTTCGCCGCCGGATACGGGGCCGCGGTGGCGTACGCGCTCTTCGTGGTCACGCTGGTGGTGTCGGCCGTCATGCTGCGACGGTCCGCGCGCACGGCGGCGGGAGCACAGCGATGAGCGGAGCGAACCGGGGGGCCGTGGGGGGTCGTCCCCCCACGAAGAACACAGCCATGAGCGGCGCGAATCGGCGGTGGGTGCTGCATGTCGTCCTCGTGCCGGTGGCGGTGCTGTTCGCGGCGCCGCTGGTGTGGATGGTGCTGACGTCGCTGATGCCGGACGCCGACCTGAACCGGCTGCCCCCGCGGCTGCTGCCGGACCACGTCACGCTGGACGGATACCGGAAGGTCCTCACCGAGAACGACTATCCGCGGTGGTTCCTGAACACGCTCGTCGTGTCCACCGTGGCCGTGCTGTCCCATGTGGTGCTGTGCTCGCTCGCGGGCTACGGGTTCGCGCGGCTGCGGTTCGCGGGCGGGCGGCTCGGGTTCCTCGCGGTGATGGTCACGATCATGATCCCGGTGCAGCTCCTGATGATCCCTACGTTCCTGATCTTCCGGACGCTGGGCCTCATCGACACGCTCGGCGCCGCGTTCGTGCCCTGGCTGGCCAGCGCGTTCGGCATCTTCCTCATGCGGCAGTTCTTCCTGTCCGTGCCGCATGAGCTGGAGGAGGCGGCGCGGATCGACGGCTGCGGGCGGCTCGGGGTGTTCTTCCGGATCGTCCTGCCGATGGCCCGCCCGGCGCTCGCGACGCTGGTCGTCTTCACGCTGCTCGGGTCCTGGAACGATCTCATCTGGCCGCTCATCGCGATCACGTCCGAGGACACGTTCACGCTCCAGATGGGCCTGTCGACGTTCTCCGGGACGCGGCACACGGAGTGGTCGTCGCTCATGGCGGGCAACACGCTCGCCACCGCGCCGCTGCTGGTCGCCTTCCTCGTGGCGCAGCGGCACTTCATCGCGACGATGTCGTTCAGCGGCCTGAAGGGCTGACGCCCCCCGGCGGCGCCGCGGCGCGGATCCCGCTTGCTCGAAACCAGTGCAGAGATGGAGTGTTCATGGCCGACAACCGCATCATGACCGAGATCGCCGCCCAGCCGGAGTGCTGGCGGCGGGCCGCCGGGATGGCCGCGCGGGTCCGCGACGCGCTGCCGGCCCGCGGGGAGCGGGTGGCGGTCGTCGGGTGCGGCACCTCGCTGTTCATGGCGCAGGCCTACGCGGCGCTGCGCGAGGCGGCCGGGCACGGCGAGACCGACGCGTTCGCCGCCTCGGAGGCGCCGCTCGCCCGCCGCTACGACCGGGTGCTGGCGCTGACGCGGTCCGGGACGACGACCGAGGTCCTCGACGTCCTGGACCGGCTCGGCGGCACCGTCCGGACGACCGCGATCACCGCCGACCCGGACACCCCGGTGTCCGCGAGCGCGGACCGGGTGGTCGCGCTGGACTTCGCGGACGAGGAGTCGGTCGTGCAGACCCGGTTCGCCACCAGCCAGCTCGCGCTGCTGCGCGCCCACCTCGGCGAGGACCTCTCGTCCGCGATCGCCGACGCCGAGGCCGCCGTGTCCGTACCGCTCCCGGCGGAGCTGCTGGGCGCCGAGCAGATCACCTTCCTCGGGCGCGGCTGGACGGTGGGGATCGCGCAGGAGGCCGCGCTGAAGATGCGCGAAGCGGCGGGCCTGTGGACGGAGGCGTACCCGGCGATGGAGTACCGGCACGGCCCGATCAGCATCACCGGCCCCGGCCGGGCGGTGTGGATGTTCGGCGAGATGCCGGACGGCCTCGCCGGCCAGGTCGCCGCGACGGGCGGGCTGCTGCGGGCCGCGCCGGCCGATCCGCTCGCCGACCTGGTCGTGGCGCAGCGGATCGCGGTCGCGCGGGCGCGGGCGGCGGGCCTCGACCCGGAACGGCCCCGCCACCTCACCCGCTCGGTGATCCTGGAGTCCGGCGCATGATCCTCACGGTGACCCTGAACGCGGCGATCGACGACACCTACGAGGTGCCGGACGCGCGGTTCGGCGAGGTCAACCGGGTGGAGACCGTGCACCGGCGGCCGGGCGGCAAGGGCGTCAACGTCGCCCGGGTGCTGCACGGCCTCGGCCGCGAGGTGGTGGCCGCCGGGCTGGCCGGCGGCGCCGCGGGGCGGCAGATCGAGGAGGGCCTCGGCTCCCTCGGCGTCCCCGCCGCGTTCAGCCCGGTGGCCGGGGAGTCGCGCCGGACGGTCACGATCGTCGGCGGCGGCGTGACGATGTTCACCGAGCCCGGTCCCGTCGTGACCGCCGCCGAGTGGGCGGCGTTCCGGGACGGCTTCGCGGCGCTGGCCCGGGACGCCGCCGCCGTCGTGCTGTCGGGGAGCCTGCCGCCGGGCGTCCCCCCGGACGCCTACGCCGTCCTCGCCCGGCTGGCCTCCGGCCCGGTGATCCTGGACGCCGACGGCGAGGCGCTGCGGCTCGGGCTCGCCGGACGCCCGGATGTGGTGAAGCCGAACGCCGACGAGCTGGCCCGGGCCAGCGGGACCGGCGACACCGGCGCCGGGATCCGCGCGCTGCGCGAGGCGGGCGCACGGACGGTGGTGGCGTCGCTCGGCGCGGACGGCCTGGTCGCCGCGACCCCGGACGGCGTGCTGCGCGCGGCGCTGGACCGTCCCGTCGCGGGGAATCCGACGGGCGCCGGCGACGCGCTCGTGGCCGGGCTGGCGGCGGGCATCGCCGACGGCCTGCCCTGGCCGGACCGCCTCCGGCACGCCGTCGCGCTCGCCGCGTGCGCGGTCCGCTCCCCCGTCGCCGGCGAGATCGACGCCGCCGCGGTCCCCGCGCTGGTCCCCCATGTCACCCTCCGGACCGAGGAGAACCATGCCGCTCGCCCCCATGAATGAAGTCGTCGGCGCCCCCGGCCGCGGGCTCGGGGCGTTCAACGTGATCCAGCTGGAGCAGGCCGAGGCGATCGTCACCGGCGCCGAACAGGCCGGGGCCCCGGTCGTGCTCCAGATCAGCGAGAACTGCGTCGCCTATCACGGCGCGCTCGCGCCGCTCGGCCGGGCGGTGCTCGCGGTCGGGCAGGCCGCCGCCGTGCCGGTCGTCGTCCACCTCGACCACGCCACGTCGGACGAGCTGGTCCGGGAGGCCGTGGACCTCGGGTTCGGGTCGGTGATGTTCGACGCGTCGCGGCTCCCGCACGACGCGAACGTGGCGAGCACCGCGGAGGTCGCCACGCGCTGCCACGCCGGCGGCGTCTGGGTCGAGGCCGAGCTCGGCGAGATCGGCGGGAAGGACGGCGTGCACGCCCCCCACGCCCGCACCGACCCCGGCGAGGCCGCCCGCTACGTGGCCGCCACGGGCGTGGACGCGCTGGCCGTCGCGGTCGGCACGTCCCACGCCATGCTCACCCGCGACACCGTGCTGGACCTGCCGCTCATCGGGCGGCTCGCCGCCGCGGTGCCCGTCCCGCTGGTGCTGCACGGCTCGTCCGGCGTGCCCGACGCGGCGCTCACCGCCGCCGTCGAGCACGGCATGACGAAGATCAACATCGCGACGCACCTGAACAGGGTGTACACCGGAGCCGTCCGCGACCGGCTCGCCGCCGACCCCGGCCTGGTGGACCCGCGCCGCTACGTCCGCGACGGCCGGGACGCGGTCGCCGCCGAGGTCACCCGCCTCCTGAAGGTCATCCGGGCCGGCTGAGCCGCCGCGGACGGGTTCCCAGCGTGCGGCCGGGATTCAGCGTGTGCGGCCGGGATAAAGATGGAAACGTTTGAACCCGTGGGCGCGGGACGGACGTGCTGTTGGTGTCGCGGTCGCGGCGGGGGGACCGAACCTGGGAGGACGAGCTGACCACGGATAGCCGCCTGGAGCGGGGAACGGACGAGGACGAGGACGGGGACGCGCCCGCCGGCGCCACGAGGGCGGGCGGGCGGCGCGGACGGCGGATCGCGGCGCGGGCGGTGACCGTCGCGGCGTTCCTGCTGGTGCTGGCCGCGCTGGTCACGCCGGACGAGTACGCGCGCCTGACGCCGGGCGCGTTCGCGCGCATCCCCGTGGAGGGCGTCCTCGGCGTCGCGCTGATCCTCGTGGTCCCGGAGCGGGCCCGGCGGTGGGTCGCGGGGACGGCGGGGGCCGTCCTCGGGGTGCTGTTCGTCCTGAAGGTGCTGGACATCGGCTTCGACGCGGTGCTCGTCCGGCCGTTCGACCTCGTGCTCGACTGGCCGATGCTAGCGCCGGGCGTGGAGTTCGTGAAGGAGTCGGCGGGGCAGGCCGGGGCGATCGCCGCCGTGGTCCTGGTGGCGGTGCTGACGGTGGGCGTGGTCGTGCTCATGGCGCTCTCGTCGCTGCGCCTGAGCCGGGTGGCCGTGCGGCACCGCAGGCCCGCGGCCTGGGGCGCCGGTGTCCTCGGGACGGTCTGGCTCGCGTGCGCCGCCCTCGGGGCGCAGTTCGTGGAGGACGTGCCGGTGGCGTCCAGGAGCGCGGCGGTCCTCGCCTACGACCACACCCGGCAGGTGCGGGACAGCCTGAACGACAGGGAGGAGTTCGCGAAGGCCGCCGCCGTCGACAGGTTCCGCACCACCCCCGACGACAAGCTCCTGACCGGGCTGCGGGGGAAGGACGTCCTGCTGGCGTTCGTGGAGAGCTACGGACGGTCGGCGGTCGAGAACCCCGAGTACGCGCCGCACGTCGACCCCGTCCTCGACCAGGGGACGCAGCGGCTCGCCAAGGCGGGGTTCTCCGCGCGCAGCGGCTGGCTCACCTCCTCGACCGCGGGGGGCGGCAGCTGGCTGGCGCACGCCACGCTGCTGTCGGGGCTGTGGGTCGACAACCAGCAGCGGTACCGCACGCTCGTCAACAGCGACCGGATGACGCTGAACGGGGCGTTCCACCGCGCAGACGCCCGGACGGTCGCGCTCATGCCGGCGATCACCCGGGCATGGCCGGAGGGGAAGTTCTTCGGCTACGACAAGATCTACGACAACCGGAACCTCGGGTACCGGGGGCCGCGCTTCAGCTTCGCCACGATGCCCGACCAGTACACGCTGTCGACGCTCCAGCGCACCGAGCTGGCGAAGAAGGACCGCGCGCCCGTGATGGCGGAGACGGCGCTGGTGTCGAGCCACGCGCCGTGGGCGTCCATCCCGCGACTCGTCCCCTGGGACCGGGTCGGGGACGGCTCGGTCTTCAACGGGATGGGCAAGGGCTACGACGCGTCGTGGCCCGCAGGCGGGCGGATCCGCACGGAGTACCGCAAGTCGATCGAGTACACGCTCAACACGCTCGTCTCGTACGTGGAGACCTACGGCGACGATGACACGGTGCTGGTCTTCCTCGGCGACCACCAGCCCGCCCCGCTCATCACCGGGCCGGGCGCGAGCCGGGACGTGCCGATCACCATCGTCGCGAAGGACAGGGCCGTCCTGGACCGGATCTCCGGCTGGGGCTGGCAGGACGGGCTCCGCCCCGCCAAGGACTCTCCGGTGTGGCCGATGAGCGACTTCCGCGACCGCTTCCTGACCGCGTTCGGGGGCTGATGTCCCTGTCCGCCGGAACCGGACGGCCGGCGGCGCCTCCCCGCGAAGCGCCGCCCGGCCCGTCCCGGGCGCCGCGCCGGCGGTGGCTGCTCGGGGCCGTCGTGGCGGCGCTGCTGGTCCAGATGGCGGTCGCGATGGTCTCCACGGCCGTCCGGCAGACCCCGACCATCGACGAGCCCGTCTACATCGCCACCGGCGTGGTCTACCTGCGGGAGCACGACCTGCGGTACAACCCCGAGCATCCGCCGCTCGGGAAGCTGGTCATCGGTGCGGGCGCGGTGGCCGCCGGACCGCGGCTCGACACCTCCTTCACCGGCGACCAGTTCCAGATCGGACCGCACCTGCTGTACCGGTCCGGCAACGACGCGCAGCGGGTGCTGCTCGCCGCCCGGCTGCCGGTCATCGCCCTGACGCTGCTGTTCGGACTGGTCGTCTTCGCGTTCGCCCGCGACCTCACCGGCCCGGCCGGGGGGCTCGTGGCCCTCGCGCTCTACTGCTTCTCCCCCGACCTGATCGCGCACGGCTCGCTGGCCACGCTGGACGTGCCGATGGCCGGTTTCCTGCTGACGTCGGTGTGGCTGGTGTGGCGGGCGAGACGCAGGCCGCGGCTGTACCTGCCGCTGGCGGGAGCCTCGCTCGGCGCCGCCGTCGCCACCAAGATGAGCGCGCTGCCCGCCGTGCCCGTGCTCCTGGTACTGGTGGTCCTGTCCGTCTGGGCGTTCCGGCCCGGCCGACGTCCCGTCCTGACGGGCGTCCTGGCGGCGGCCGCGACGGGTCTCCTCGCCATCGCGGTGGTGTGGGCCGCGTACCTCGCCGTCGACCCGCGCCTCCAATGGACGACCCCCGATGACCTACCTGACGTCGAGGGACTCCGCGGGCTCGCCGCCGGCTGGATGCCGTTCCCCCGCCCCTTCCAGGACGGCATGCGCGTCCAGTTCGGCTTCGAGGACATGCGGTGGACGAGCTTCCTGTTCGGCGACGTCTACCAGGGGTCCCGCTGGTACTACCTTCCGGCCGCCCTGCTGGTGAAGACACCGCTCGGGATGCTCGCCCTGTGGGCCGCGGGCGTGGCCGCGATGGCCGCGGTTCCCCGGCTGCGCCCGGCCGCCCCGTACGTCCTCCTCCCGGCGGCGGTGCTGCTGGCGGTGACGATGGCCGGAGCCCGCGACCTCGGCGTCCGGTATGCCATCTACGTCCCGATGTTCCTGGCGGTGGCGGCGGCGGGCACGGCGGTCGTCCGATGGCGCTGGACGAAGGTCGCCGCGGTCGTGCTGCTGCTGCTGTTCGTCGGGGTCAGCTCGCTGCGGACCTACCCCTATTACCTGCCCTACTCCAACGAGGCGTTCGGCGGCCCGTCCAAGACCCATCTGCGGCTGCACGACTCCAACGTCGACTGGGGACAGGATCTCGGGCGGCTCGCCGACCGCCTCCGGACCCGCTACCCGGGCGAACGGGTGTGGCTCGCCTACAAGGGCAGCGGCGTCCCCTCGTACTACGGCATCCACGCGAACGACCCGCTCACCGCGCCGCCGGCGCAGGTGCGGGGGCTGCTGGTGGTGTCCGACAGCTGGATCGCCAAGGACGACCCGCGGCTGACCCCGCTGATCCGCTCCAGCGCGCGGATCGACGAGGTCGGCCACTCCATCACCATCTACCGCCGATCCGCTCAGCCTTCGTAGACCTCGAAGGTCCACCTCCCCGCCGGCTCGACGCCCTTCATCTTCGCGGCGAGCGAGGCGTCGTCGCCCTTGGTCACCGTGCCCGCCTCCGCGGGCAGCACCGCCACGGTCAGCCTGTTCCGCTCGCCCGGCTCGGCCTTGCCGAGCCAGAAGACGCCCCTGGCCTCGGCCGGCTCACAGTCGACGATCTTCGGGCGTCCGGCTCCCCTCACCACCATGACCGCCGCGCCGTCCACGCAGGTGACGCGGAACCGCACCGTCCGGCCGGCCGGGGGCGGGGTGAACGCGATCGTGCGGGGCCGGCCGTCCGCGGTGTGGACCATCCCGGCGAGGAGCTTCAGGCCTTTGACCGGCCGCCGGTTCCTGGCAGCGGCGGGGTCCTCGCCGTCCTTGCATCGCTGGCAGGTGCCGCTGTAGAGCCGGACTCTCCACTTCCCCCGACCCGGCCGGTGGGTGGCGGCGTAGCGGTCGAGGTCCGCGTGCGACTTCGGCATCGGCGCGACGTTGAGGGGCAGCGCGATGAGCCGGACCTTTACCGGCTTGTCGGGCGTGGTCGGCAGGTAGCTCCTGCCGCCGCAGGGACCCCCGCCAAAATGCCCGTTGATCACGTGGTAGATCATGACCCGCGTCGGGCAGCTGTAAGCGATCATGCTGTACGTCCCGGTCGGGGTCAGGTCGATCTCGGTCCAGACGCCCACGGTGGAGAACTCCACCTCGCGCACGGGGGCCAGGCCGTCACTCGGCGACGACTTCGGGAACGCCTCGTTGACCACGCCCGTCATCGCCGGCGGGGCACCGTCGCCGGACGCCTGCCCGAACTGCTGGACGGCACCGAACGCCGCCGCGACCGCCAGCGCGGCGCCGGCGGCGCCGCCGGCGGCCCGGCGGCGGTCGCCCCGCCGGATCCGGCGCCGCACGCGCGGCAGCAGGTCCGGAGACGGCCGCCCGCCGGCGCTCCGGGTCTCCATGACCTCGGTCAGGTCCTCCAGGCTGTACGGCATCGGTCACTCCCTTCCCTGCTGCGAGCCCGCGAGAATCCCGGGATCGACCCGGAGCTTGGCGAGGGCCTTGCTGGTCTGGCTCTTCACCGTCCCGACCGAGCAGCCGAGGATCGCGGCGACCTGGCGTTCGCTGAGGTCCTCGAAGTACCGCAGGACGACCGCGGCGCGCTGGCCGTGCGGGAGCCTGCCGAGCGCCTCCCACAGCATCGCCTTGTCCTCGGCCGCCCCGATCGTGTCGGACGGGTCGTGCCGGTCGGGCGGCGCGGCCGTCGGGCGTTCGCCGCGCCACCGCCGCTTCGCCCAGGAGCGGTGCGTGTTGACCAGAATCCGGTAGACGTACGGATCGGGGTCGTCGCCCACCCGGCGCCACGCCCGCCACGCCTTCACCAGGGCGGTCTGCAGCAGGTCCTCCGCCTGGCCCCAGTCGCGGCACAGCAGGTAGGCCGTCTTGAGCAGCCGTGGTGACCGATCGGTCACATATGTGGCGTAGTCGGGTCGCTCCCGCATCCGGCCTCCTCGCTTCCTCTGCCGACTACTACCGCCCAGACCCCGTGAAGGGTTGCCCGGCGGTCAGCGGCGGCGGGAGTGGGCGCGGGACCAGAGCGCCGTCCAGCCTCCGTGGGCGAGCCAGGACGCGGGGACGCGCAGGCCGTGCTCGGCGATCTCGTCCCAGAAGGCCGCGGTGTCGGCGCCGAGCTCCCGCGCGGCGGGCAGGGCGCGGTGCCACGGGCCGTCCTTGTCGTCGAGCGCCGAGACCGGGTAGCCGGGGACGGTGACCGAGCGCGGCCCGGTCACCGGGACCAGGTCCGCGTCCGGGGCGCCGCAGGTGGTCATGACGGCGAGCGCGCACAGCAGCGGCTCGGAGGCGGACCGGGCGAGGGCTCCGGCGATCACCGGGTCGTCCTCGACGGCGAGCCGCCCGATCGCGCGGCGGACCCGCCGCGCGACCAGGTCCAGGGCGTAGGCGTCGGCGATGGCGGGGCGCTTGACGAGCCTGCGCAGCGTCTTCGGCAGCGGGGGCTCGCCGAGCAGGAGCGCGAGCCGGTCGAACCGGGCGCGCAGCGCGGGGTCGAGGCCGTCGAGCGCGGTGGCGAGGGGACGGTGGCCCGTGCCGGTCCACAGCCGGATGATGTCCGTGGCGCCCTCGTCCAGGGCGCGGCGGACGGCGCCGGCGAGCTGCGCGCCGCCGAGGCGGCGCAGCCGGGCGGGGGCGGCGTCCGGCGCGGTGGCGGCCACGGCGCCGTAGGTGCCGAGGGCCGCCGGGCCGGTCGCGTCGAGCGCCCGCCGCGCGAGGCCGTCGAGCGCCGGGCCCGCCTCCTCGACCAGGCGGGGCGTGGCGCGGCGCCGTGCGGTCCGGGCGGGCGGGGGCTCCTCCGGCACCAGGACCACCGGGTCCGGGACGGCGCCGGGGATCGCGGCGACCCAGTCACGGAACCGCCGCTCCAGGTCCTCGTCCGGCGCGTCGTTGAACCTGGCCGCGATCTCGGCGACCCGCCATCCCCGCGACGCGGGCCGCAGCGGGACCAGTTCTGCGTTGACGACCAGGGGGCCGGCGACGTCGTAGAGGCCCGCGAGCGCGCTCCTGCCCGCCCTGGCGTCGTCGACGTAGGCGGGGCCGGCGATGCAGTTGCCCATGTAGGCCGCCCATCCGGCGACGTCCCGGGCGCTGCGGGCGATCTTGAGCCGGACCCGGGTGCCGGGGACGGCCGCCCCGTCCAACGCGGCGAGCGCGGGCGGGACGACGAAGTCGCCGGTGAGGGCGGCGCTGATCGCGGTGGCCGACATCAGGCCCGCGGTGAGGTCCGTCCACGTGCGCGGCGCGCGGGGCGGGACACCGCCGAGCGCGACGAGTTGGGCGGCGCCGGAGACGGCGACCATGACCGAGTCGAGGCGGGGGGTCAGCGGCTCGTCCTCGTCCTCCGGCGGGTCGTGGTCGAACCAGGGCTCGCCCGTGCCGGCGGTGGGCCGCGCCAGCTCGTGCCCGTACAGGCCGGCCAGGGCGTCGACCAGGTCGGCGTACCAGAGCATGTCTCCGATGAGCTCCACCGAGGCCGGATCACCGGACGGCGCGAGCCTGTCGCGCAGCGGTCCCCGGTCGCCCAGCGCCGGCCCCGTCCAGTCCGGGATGCCGGCCCACTCGGCGGGAGGACGGACATACCGGGCCCCCTCCCGCCAGCCCGTCAGGTTCAGCTCGCCCCACGCCTGCAGCACACCGCCGGGCGCGTAGAGCCTGGCCTCCCGGATGACCCGTTCGACGTCCTCGATGATGACGAGGGCGAAGTCGCGGGCGCAGGCGAGGCGCGGCTTGACGTACCCCGCGAGCTTGGCGTCCCGCGGCCCGCTCCCGGTCGTCTTGCGCAGGAGGTCGCGCACGTAGGCGGCGGGACGCACCGGAAGGCCGGTCAGCCCCGGCACCCGCCGCGCGGACTGCGCGGCGGCCACGTCGGGCAGGATCCCGGCCGCCGCGCGCAGCACCGGGACCGAGCGCTCCAGACCGTCCTCCAGCCCGTGGTCGGCGACGGCGACCGCGGCGCGGAGCAGGGCGGTGGCGCCGACCGCGTCCTGGAGGACGCGGTTGAGCCGCTCGCGCCAGTACCAGCCGTCCGGGATCCAGTGCGCGGCGTCGGCCAGGGAGGGTTCGCTGGTCTCCAGTTCCATCCGCAGCCGCGACAGGATCCGCTCGCGGTCGTCGTAGCGGCGCCGTTTGCGCAGGTCCGCGACCCTGTCCCGGCGGCTCTGCGTCGCCAGCCGCGCCTCCCGCCGGGCGAGGCCGGTCCGGTGGTCCAGCACCCGCGCCCACAGATCGAGGATCAGCGCGAGCCTGCGGGGGCCGGGCACGTCCCCGAGCACCTGCCGGAGGTACAGCGCGAGGACGGAGGGCTGCCCCTCGGGAGCGAGCTCGACGCCCGGCGCCTCGAGCGCGAGCACCTTCTCCAGCTGCTCCGGGCCGAGGACGTCGCTGGCCGCCGACGCCAGGTGCAGCGCGGCCCACCGCCCGTCCTCGGCGGCGCGGGCGGCGGCCGCCCCGACCCGTCTGGTGACCGCGGGCCCGAAGAGAGCGACCAGCAATCCGGACCGCTCCCCCAGCCGGTGCGCGTTCTGCACGCCGACGGCCCGCAGCGCGGCCAGCGCGGCGTCCCGCTGGTCCCCGCGGGCCCCGTCCAGCCGGGCGGAGCGGAACCCGGCGCCGAGGTCGACGCCCGCACCCGCCGCGACGGCTCCGCCGTCCGCCACGAGCAGGG
The DNA here is from genome assembly GCF_039871695.1 of Actinomadura sp. B10D3. Classification (NCBI taxonomy): domain Bacteria; kingdom Bacillati; phylum Actinomycetota; class Actinomycetes; order Streptosporangiales; family Thermomonosporaceae; genus Actinomadura; species Actinomadura sp. B10D3. Next base: position 159,332 of record NZ_JBDPLY010000010.1, on the reverse strand, counting down.
TGAGCTCCCGGACGGCGTGCGCCGCATCCTCCTCGGAGGCCTCCTCGGGGCCGAGCGCGACGGGGGCCCCTGGCCGCGCGTCCGACCCGTCCGGCAGCCGGCGCGGCCCGGACGGTCCGGCGATCCAGGCATGGCGGCCCGAAGCCACCACTCCCCCAGAAAGCCGGATCTTCATGCGCCCCATTGTGCTCATCGCGCTCGCCGCCGCCAACGGGTTTCGGCGTGTCCCGCCGCGCCGGTCCGTGTGGTTGTCTGGGGGGATGTACGACGTGGTGATCGCCGGAGGCGGGCACAACGGCCTGGTCGCGGCCGCGTACCTGGCCCGTGCCGGACGGCGGGTGCTGGTGCTGGAGCGGCTCGGGCATGTCGGCGGGCTCGCGGTCTCCGCCCGGGTGTTCCCCGGGGTGGACGCGCGGGTGTCGCGCTACTCCTACCTGGTGAGCCTGCTGCCGTCGAAGATCGTCCGGGATCTGGGCCTGGACGTCGAGCTGCGCGGGCGGCGGTTCTCCTCCTACACGCCGGTCGGCGACCGCGGGCTGCTGGTCGACAACGGCGACCCCGCCCGGACGGCGGCCTCGCTCGGCGGCGACGCCGGAGCGTGGCGGCGGTTCTACGCGATGGCGGGCCGGGTCGCCGAGCGGGTGGCGCCGACGCTCCTGGAGCCGCTGCGCGACCGCGCCGGACTGCGGCAGGTGGTGGACGACGACGAGGCGTGGCGCGACGTGTTCGAACGGCCCATCGGGGACGTGGTGGACGAGCGCTTCACCGATGACGTGGTGCGCGGGGTCGTCCTCACCGACGCGTTGATCGGGACGTTCGCGGACACCTCCGGTTCCGCGCTCCTCGCGAACCGGTGCTTCCTCTACCACGTCGTCGGGGACGGCACGGGCGACTGGAACGTGCCCGTCGGCGGCATGGGCGCGGTCACCGGCGCGCTCGCCGACGCCGCGCGTGCCGCCGGGGCCGAGCTGCACACCGGCATGGAGGTGGTGCACGTCGATCCGGGCGGGGAGGTGACCTTCCGGGACGGCGAGGGCGCCGAGCACACCGTCTCGGCCAGGTGGATGCTGGTCAACATGCCCGGCGAGAGCCCGGCCGAGGGGGCGCAGCTGAAGGTGAACATGGTGCTCTCGCGGCTCCCGCGGCTGCGGGACCCGAACGTCCGGCCCGAAGAGGCGTTCGCCGGGACCTTCCATATCAACGAGAGCCGGAAACAGCTCGACACGGCGTACCGGGAGGCGGCGGAAGGCCGCATTCCGGCACTGCCGCCCGCCGAGGTGTACTGCCATTCCTTGACCGATCCGTCCATTCTCGGACCGGAACTCCGGGCGGCGGGGGCGCACACCCTGACGCTGTTCGGGCTGCACATGCCGGCACGGCTCTTCCGCTCCGATCCGGAGAACGGCCGGGACGCGGCCCTGCGCGCGACGCTCGCGTCGTTCGACGCCGTTCTCGCCGAGCCGATCGAGGACTGCCTGCTGCGCGCTCCCGACGGCCGGCCGTGCATCGAGGCCAAGACGCCCGTCGACCTGGAGAACGAGGTCGGGCTTCCCGGCGGGCACATCTTCCACCGCGACCTGTCGTGGCCGTTCGCGGAAGCCCCGGAGGAGCGCGGGCGGTGGGGTGTGGAGAGCGAGCACCCGAGAGTGCTCCTGTGCGGGGCGGGAGCGCGGCGGGGCGGAGGCGTCAGCGGTATCCCGGGGCACAACGCCGCCCGCGCCGTCCTGGAGGCCGGCTAAGCCCGTGCGCAGGCCCGGTGCAGGGCGGTGACCGCCTGGCCGGGGTCATAGGACGGCAGAACGGCGGCGAGATGACCGTCCGGACGAACGATGTGCACCGTGTCCGGTCCTGCGTCCAAGGCCTCCCGGAGCACCTGTGCCGTGTCGATGTCCCGCAGCGCGTGGACCTCGTGAGGGACGCAGGTCGGCAGGTCCCGCCCGGTTCTGCCCTGGGTGAGGACCAGGAACCGTGTGCCGAGCAGGCGGCGCAGGCGGGTCGGCCTGCCGTCGACCACGCACGGGCCGTCCGGGCAGATGACGCCGGGCAGCGGCGGGCGCACCCGGCCGGGTTCGAGCGGGAAGCCGTCCACCGGGCCTGACGGAGTGGTCAGCGGCGAGTCCAGGTACCAGAACGGTTCGGCGAGCTTGCCGGAGTCGACGATCGTGCGGGGGTCCGGGTGCGTGCGGGCCTTCTCCAGCGACTCCAGCCGGTGGGCGCGCTGCTCCGCGGTCTGCGGGACGAGGAACTCCATCGTCCGCGTGGTGACGCGGAGGTTCTCTTGGGCGGCGGCCCTGCGCTCGATGTCGTAGCTGGCGAGCAGCTCGGGCGGTGCCCAGCCGTGCCGGACGTAAGCCAGCTTCCACGCGAGGTTGTCCGCGTCCTGGACGCCGGAGTTGAGGCCGCGGGCGCCGAACGGCGCGTACAGGTGCGCGGCGTCCCCGGCCAGGAAGGCGCGGCCGGACGCGAACGCCGCCGCGCACCGCTCGTGGAACCGGTACACGGTGGCCCACACGACCTCGTACGGGACGTCCCCGGTGATCTTCCTGATGCGGGCGTCCAGCGCCCCCGACCGCCGCTCGGCGTCGAGGTCGTGGTCGGCGGGGACCTGCCAGTCGATGCGCCACGTCCCGTCCGGGCACTGGTGGACGAGGACCTGCCGGCCGGGGTTCCACTCGGGGTCGAAGAAGAACCGCCGCTCGTTCGGGAACGGCAGGTCGGCGCGGATGTCGCAGATGAGGAACCGGTCGGCGAAGGTACGCCCGGGGAACTCGATGCCGAGCAGTTCCCGGACGGTGCTGCGTCCGCCGTCCGCGCCGACCAGGTGGGTGCCGCGCACGGTGCCGCCGCCGGCGTCGGCCTCGACGCCGTCCGCGTCCTGCCGCAGCCCGCCGACCGGGTGCCCGTACCGGACCTCGACCAGCGGTTCGGCGGCGGCGAGGTCGCGCAGCCACGCCTCCACCTCGGCCTGGGAGACGTTGATCCAGGGCGGGACGGCGCCGCGCTCCGCGCCGGGGAAGGTGACGGAGAACACCTCGTCCCCGCGGTAGTAGGTGCGGCCGGTCGTCCACGTCACGCCGCGGGCGATCATCCGCTCGGCGCACCCGGCGCGGTCGAGGACGTCCAGCACGTCGCGCTGGAAGCAGATGGCCCGCGACCCGGACGGGTCGCGGCGCTCGGCGGCCTCCAGGACGACGCTCGGCACGCCGTGCCGGGCGAGCAGCAGCGCCGTGACCAGGCCGACCGGCCCGGCCCCGGTGATGAGGACCGGTTCGCCGCCGTCGGTCACGGAGTCCTCGCCATGTCCCGCGTGTGCGCGTCCCTGGCCTGCTCGATGGTCCGGTCGGCGACCTCCCGGTCCTGCCAGCCCCGCACGTCGGCCTCCTTTCCCGGCTCCAGGCTCTTGTAGATGTCGAAGAAGTGCGCGATCTCGTCGCGGACGTGCTCGGGGACGTCGCGCAGGTCGCGGATGCCGGCGTAGCGGACGTCCCGGGACGGCACCGTGAGGACCTTGGCGTCGGGGCCACCCTCGTCGTGCATCCAGAACACCCCGATGCTGCGGACGGTGACCAGGCAGCCGGGGAACGTGGGCTCCTCCAGGAGCACCATCGCGTCCAGCGGGTCGCCGTCCTCGGCGCACGTGTCCGGGATGTAGCCGTAGTCCACCGGATACTGCGTCGAGGTGAAGAGCATCCGGTCGAGCCGGATGCGGCCGAGCCGGTGGTCCATCTCGTACTTGTTGCGCGATCCCCGGGGGATCTCCACGATCATGTCGATCTCCATGGCTCCCTCCCCCGGGACCCCTACCCGCTCGGCGGGGCGCGTGCTCAGTGGGCGGCGGCGTTCCAGTCGGGGCCGGTGCCGACGGCGACCTCCAGGCCGACCGAGAGCGGGTAGGCGCCGGTCATCCCGGTCCGGACGATCTCCTCGACCGCGTCCCGCTCGCCCGGCGCGATCTCCAGGACGATCTCGTCGTGCACCTGGAGGAGCAGGCGGCTGGCGAGGCCGGCCCCGGCCAACGCCGCGTCCACCCGCAGCATCGCGATCTTGACGATGTCGGCGGCGGAGCCCTGGATCGGGGCGTTCAGCGCCATCCGCTCGGCGGTCTCACGGCGCTGCCGGTTCTCGCTGGTCAGGTGCGGGAGGTAGCGGCGGCGGCCGAGGATCGTGCGGGTGTGGCCGGTGGCGCGGGCCTCGGCGACGACGTGGTCGAGGTAGTCGCGGACGCCGCCGAGCCGCTCGAAGTAGGCGTCCATCAGCGGGCGCGCCTCGGCCATCGCGATGCCGAGCTGCTTGGCCAGGCCGAACGCCGACAGCCCGTAGGCCAGCCCGTACGACATCGCCTTGATCTTGCGCCGCATCTCGGGGGTGACGGCGTCCGGGGCGACCTGGAAGACCCGCGCCGCCATCGTCGCGTGCAGGTCCTCGCCGGACTCGAACGCCGACAGCAGCGTCGGGTCCTGCGACAGGTGCGCCATGACGCGCAGTTCGAGCTGGCCGTAGTCGGCCGTCATCAGCGACTCGTACCCGGGGCCGGGCAGGAAGGCGCGGCGGATGCGCCGCCCCTCCTCGGTGCGGACCGGGATGACCTGGAGGTTCGGCTCGGTGGAGGACAGGCGGCCGGTCGCGGCGACGGTCTGCTGGAACGTGGTGTGGATCCGCCCGTCCGCGCCGATCTCGCGGATCAGGCCGGCGACCGTGGTGCGCAGCCGCGCCTGGTCGCGGTGGTGCAGCAGGACCTGCGGGAGGCCGTTGTCGGTCTGGGTGGCGAGCCAGGTCAGCGCGTCCAGATCCGTGGAGTAGCCCGACTTGATCTTCTTGGTCTTGGGCAGGCCCAGCTCACCGAACAGCACCTCCTGGAGCTGCTTGGTCGAGCCGGGGTTGAAGCGGCGGCCGGCGATCTCGGCCGCGTCGTCGGCGGCGCGCTCCATGGCGGCGGCGAAGTGGGCCTCCAGCTCGTGCAGGAGCCCGGCGTCCACGTACACGCCCGCGCGCTCGGCACGGGCGAGCAGGTCCGACAGCGGCAGCTCGACGTCGCGCAGCACCGCGTCTATGCCGGTCGAGGCGAGGTCGGCGGCGAACGTGCCGGCGAGGTCGAGTACGGCCCGGGCGCTCAGCATCAGGCCCGGTGCGCCCTCGGCGGACGGGCGGCGCCCGAGATGCCGGCCCGCGAGGTCGGCGATCCCGTAGGCGGCCAGGCCCGGCAGCAGCAGGTAGGCGGCCATCGCGGTGTCGACGGCGATCCCGTGCAGGCGCCGGCCGCGCTCGCCGAAGACGCGCAGGAGCGCCTTCACGTCGTGCAGCGCCTTGGGACGGCCGGGATCGGCCAGCCAGCCCGCGAAGGCGCGCTCGTCCTCGCCGGTGAGCCCGGACGGAGCGAAGGAGGCCGCGTGCCCGTCGCCGGCGGCCAGCGCGATCCGGGTGATGTCGCCCGCGCCGCGCACCCAGGTGCTCTCGGCGGCCAGGCCGGTCAGGCCGGTCGCGTGGTCCCCGAGCCAGCCGGCCAGCTCCCCCGGGCCCAGCTCGCGGCCCCGCACCGGCTCCGGCCCGGCGGCCTCGGCCGGTCGCCCGCCGCCCGGGTCGGCGGCGAAGAGGCGCTGCCGCAGGCTCGCGTTGCGGAACTCCAGCTCGTCCAGCAGGGTGGTGAACGCCGCCAGGTCGTAGGGGCGCCGCCGCAGGTCGGCGGGGGCCACCGGCAGGTCCAGGTCGCGGACGAGCTCGGTCAGCCGCCGGTTCAGCCGCACGGTGTCCGCCGCGGCGCGCAGCTTCTCCCCCGCCTTGCCCTTCACCTCGCCGGCCCGCTCCAGCAGGGCGTCGAGCGATCCGAACTCGCGGACCCACTTCGCGGCGGTCTTCTCGCCGATGCCGGGGATGCTCGGCAGGTTGTCGGACGGGTCGCCGCGCAGCGCCGCGAAGTCCGGGTACTGCTCCGGGGTCAGCCCGTACTTCTCCCGGACCGCCTCCGGCGTGTACCGGATCATCTCCGAGGCCGTCCGGTAGGAGTACAGGACGGTGACGTCGTCGCTGACGAGCTGGAGGACGTCGCGGTCGCCGGTGACGATCAGCACGGCCATGCCGTCCGCCCGCGCCGCGGTGGCGAGGGTCGCGATGATGTCGTCGGCCTCGTAACCGGGGGCGCGCAGCACCGGCAGGCTCATCGCCCCCAGGAACCGGTCCAGCACGGGCAGCTGGCTCCCGAACTCCTCCGGCGACCGCGCCCGGGTGGCCTTGTACTCCGGGAACGCCTCCGTGCGGAAGGTCTGCCGCGACACGTCGAACGCGACCGCCGCGTGCGTCGGGCGCTCGTCCCGCAGGACGTTGGCCAGCATGTTCGCGAACCCGTAGACGACGTTGGTCGGCTGCCCGGACGTGGTGCTGAAGTTCTCGACCGGCAGCGCGTAGAAGGCCCGGTAGGCCAGCGAGTGGCCGTCCAGGAGCAGCAGGCGGGGCCGGTCGGTCATGGGTCACATCCTGGCACCCGGGAACAGGGCATGAAACGGCCGGACGACCTGTTGAGGGGTGACATGACGGAGATCAACGTGGGCCGGCTCGGGATCTGGCGGCCGTGGAGCCTGCTCGATGCCGGCCTGGCCAGGGACGTCGAGGACCTCGGGTACGGGGCGATCTGGATCGGCGGGTCGCCGAGCGGAGACCTGGAGATCGCCGAGCGGCTGCTGGCGGCCACCGACCGGATCGTGATCGCGACGGGCATCGTGAACATGTGGAGGACGCCGGCCGAGGAGGTCGCGGCGTCCTACCACCGGCTGAACGACGCGTACGGCGAGCGGTTCCTGCTCGGCGCGGGCATCGGCCATCCGGAGGCGACGCAGGAGTACCGCAGCCCCTACGAGACGATCGTCCGGTACCTCGACGCGCTGGACGCCGCGGACGTCCCGGCGAGCAGGCGCGTCCTCGCCGCCCTCGGGCCGAAGGTGCTGCGGCTGTCGGCCGAGCGGGCGGCGGGCGCGCACCCGTACCTGACGACTCCGGAGCACAGCCGCGAGGCCCGGAAGGTGCTGGGCGACGGCCCGCTCCTCGCGCCCGACCAGAAGATCGTTCTCGACTCCGATCCGGACCGGGCCCGCGCGCTGGCCCGGGAGATGCTCGCCCGGTACCTCGGCCTGCGGAACTACGTCGCCAACTTCAAGCGGCTCGGCTTCACCGGCGCCGACGTCGCGGACGGCGGGAGCGACGCCCTCGTGGACGCGCTGATCGCGCACGGCGACGCGGCGGCGGTCACCGCCCGGGTGGCCGGGCACCTGGACGCGGGCGCCGACCATGTCGCCGTGCAGGCGCTGACCGAGCCCGGCGGCGATCCCCGTCCCGCCCTGCGGGCGGTGGCCGAGACGCTGGGCTGACCTGCTTCGACATGGCGAGGGACGCGCCCGCGGCAGCGGGCGCGTCCCCCTGGACGACCGACCCTACTTGGTCGCGTAGTGGCCGATCACGTCGGGCACCGCACGCCGGCGGGGCTGGACGTCGGCCCGCGCCTGCTTGCGCTCGTTGCCGTTCACCGTCAGGGTGCTGTGCGCGAACAGCTCGGTCACCGAGGCGGCGCCGTCGATCATCTGGTCGAAGCCCTTGAGGTTCACGTTGTCGTAGCGGTCGCAGACCGAGTGGTAGCACGGGTCGTACGCCACCCCGGCCTCGCCCCCGTACACCTTCGCCTGCTCGGGCGTCTTGATGCCCTCGGCCCCGGTGAACAGGCCGCCGGCGGGGATGCCGACGGTGATGAAGGCGTTGTAGTCCGACCGCCCGTTGAACGGCGTCGGGCTGGTGGCCAGCTTCCGCTTCGCGAAGTGGTCGTTGAAGGCCTTCTCGATCGCCCCGGACCCGGCCGGCGCCTCGACGTCGTTCTGGCCCTCGCTGTTGTCCCCGTCGTAGACGAAGCGGACGAAGTTCGGCGAGGCGAGCATGTCGAAGTTCAGGTTCAGCGCGATCTTGTCGCGCTCGGCCTGGGAGAGGCTGTCGACGTAGTGCTGGGAGCCGAGCAGGCCCTCCTCCTCGGCGCCCCAGAACGCGAACCGGACCCGGTTGCGCAGCTTGCCGCCGAGCTTGTTGATCTGCTTCGCGGTCTCCAGCAGCGTCGCGACGCCCGAGCCGTCGTCGTTGATCCCCGGCCCATCGGTGACGCTGTCGTTGTGCGCGCCGAGGACCACGACGTTGTCGGCCTTGCCGCGGCGCGTGTCGGCGACGACGTTGGAGGCCTCGCGCTTCTCGGTGAAGGTGTCGGTCTTGACGCGCAGCGTCACCCCGCCGTTCTGCGCCTGCTCCACGAGGGCCTTGCCGACCGCGTTCGTCGGGCCGACCACGGGGATGCCGTAGGGCTTGGTCAGCGTGCCGGCGACCGGGCCCGGCTCCTCGGGGAGCTGGTAGATGACGACGGCGGACGCGCCGGCGGCGATGGCGTTGTCGGCCTTGACGGAGAAGAAGCAGCCGCCGCGCTGGATCAGCGCGATGTCGCCCGACGGGAAGCCGGCGAAGTCGTCGGCCTCGCAACCGCTCCCGGTTCCGGTGGCACCCGGGTCGACCGGGCTGGCGGCGGCGGTGACGTCGCCTGCCCCGGAGTACTGCAGCGTCGCGAAGTCGGTGCCGGGAGCGAACGTCTTCTGCTCCGGCGCGGTCTGGGCGAAGACCGGCTCGGACAGCTCCTGCCAGAAGTCGAACTCGAAGTTCTGGACCGTCGGGCTGTACCCGGCCCGCTTGAGCTGGTCCGCGATGTACTTGACGGTGATCTTGTTGCCGGGGAGCCCGGCGGCCCGGTTGCCGCCGTTGGCGTCCGCGATCTTCTGCAGGTTGAGCTGGTGATGGCGGACGTTCTTCAGCGTGACCAGCCTGGCCAGCTTGGAGGGGGCCGGCGCGGCGGCCTGGGCGGGCACCGCCGTCAGGGTGGTGGCGGCGAGCGACAGCCCGGCGAGGGAGGCTAGCGCGGCTCTGCGCATGTCTCGGTCTCCGGTGGTGGGGGACAAAGTAAACCGAAGCCTGACATGCGTCATTTCCTGCAACAAGACACGACTGTGCATCGAAACGGCCAATATTGGCCTCTTTTGCCCCTTGGATCACAAGATCAAAATCGTCACCGGCCTTTCCCGGCGGACTTCCGCGCCTTCCACCGGTGCTTGATCATCCGCCGTGGGACGGACTCCGCCATTCATGATCATATTCGTCGTGAACGAGTTCCTGACCTGCGGCGACGGGAGACCGGCGGCACCGCACCGGGCACCGCCGCCCGGCGCGGCGGCGGAACCGCCCGGGCCGCCGCCGATCACGGCCCGGCGCGGCCACCTCACGCGCCGCATGCGCGAGGTCACGCGAAGGCGCAGGTAAGACCCCTGGTCGACGGCAAATCGGACTAAGTATGCTCCGGTCCCGCCGAGCGTGGCCGGCACGACCACGGCCGAGGAGATCAGGAGTGTGGGCAGGTGACGAAGCCCGAACAGGGGCAGGGCTCCCATGAGCGGCCGCGGGCGCGGCCGGTCGGGCGGCGGATCGCGATGCTCCTCGCCGTCCCGCTCGTCGCGCTGGTGGCGCTGTGGGCGTTCGCGGCGGGCACGACGCTGACGGCCGCGCTGCAGCGGTCGGACTTCACCCGGCTCTACAAGGACGTCGGGCTTCCGGCCGGGTTGGTCATGGAGATGATGCAGCGCGAGCGCGCCGCCGCCGTCACCGTCCTGACGAACCGGAACGCCGGGACCGTGCGGACCTACCAGGGCATCGCGCAGCGGACGGACGCCGCCGTGGCCGCCTTCCGCGCGTCGGCGCTGTCGTCCCGGTCCAGGAGCGCCGCCAGCGAGGAGATGTGGAACCGGCTGGAGGCGCTCGACCGCCGGTACAACGAGCTGCGACCGCTCCGGACCCAGATCGGCGAGGGAGCGGCCGGCACGGTGCAGGCCATCGACGCCTACGGCGGCATCACCGACCACTCGTTCCGGGTCCTGATGGCCTTCGTCGGCGTCGACGACGTCGAGATCTACCGGCAGAGCGCCGCCAACCTGCACTTCTCCTGGGCCCGCGACTTCATGCTCCGCGAGGACGCGCTGCTGTCCGTGGCCGGCAAGAAGCGGCTGAACGCCACCGAGCGGATGGCGTTCGCGCGCTGGGCGGGGAACCGCGACGAGTTCCTCCAGCTGGCCCGCAGCGAGGCCGGCGGCAAGATCTCCACGATCGTCGAGGGTCTGGCCGACTCCAGCGAGTTCGGCAGCTTCAGCCTGCTGGAGGGGCAGATCATCAAGCAGGGCCTGATCCCCGGCGCCCGGCAGTGGCAGGCGGCGGTCCAGGAGCTGGGGCCGCGGTGGCAGCAGGCCGCCGTCCGGGCCGGCGACGTGCAGAACGACGAGCTCGTCGAGCCCGCCCGCCGGCTGATCATGCTGCGGTTCTTCCTGGCCTGTGTCGTCGGCCTGCTGGTGGTGGCCGGATCGGTGGCGGTGTCGCTGCTGTTCGCGCGGCGGCTCGCGCAGGAGCTGCGCGACCTGCAGGCGTCCGCCCAGCGGCTCGCGCACGAGCGGCTGCCCGCCGTGGTGGCGCGGCTCCGGCGGGGCGAGAAGGTCGACGTCGACGCCGAGGCTCCGCCGCCGGAACCCGGCCGGACCATGGAGATCGCCCTCGTCGCCGACGCGTTCGACGCCGTCCAGCGGACGGCCGTCAGCACCGCGGTGGGCGAGGCCGACCTGCGCGCCAGCATCAACAGGGTCTTCGTCAACCTGTCGTGGCGCAGCCAGTCGCTGCTGCACCGGCAATTGCGGCTCCTGGACCAGATGGAACGGCGCGCCTCCAGCCCCGAGGAGCTGGACGACCTGTTCCGCCTCGACCACCTCACCACCCGCATGCGCCGGCACGCCGAGGGCCTGGTGATCCTCTCCGGGTCGCCGACCGTCCGCGCCTGGGACCGCCCGGTCGCCGCCGAGGACGTGGTGCGCGCCGCGATCGCCGAGGTGGAGGACTACACCCGGGTCGAGGTGACCGGCGCGTCGTCGACCGCGGTCACCGGCGACGTGGTCGCCGACGTCATCCACCTGCTCGCCGAGCTGATCGAGAACGCCGCCGCGTTCTCGCCGCCGACCACCGAGGTCACCGTCAAGGTCGAGACGGTCGCCAACGGGCTGGCCGTCGAGGTGGTGGACCGGGGCGTCGGCCTGGAGCCCGACGAGCTGGAGGAGCTGAACCGGCGGCTCGCCAGCGCCGTCGAGTTCGACCTCGCCGACACCGAGCGGCTCGGGCTGTTCGTCGTCGCCCGGCTCGCCGCCCGGCACCGCGTCCAGGTGTCGCTGCACCCGTCGGCGTACGGGGGGACGACCGCGATCGTCCTCATCCCGCACACCCTGGTCGTCCTGGACGACGAGTGGCACACGGCGCGGGGCCTCGGACCCGCGCGGCCGCAGCCGGTCGGGCCGGCCGCGCCGGCCGCGTCCGCCGCGGAGCCCCCGGCCCGGCTCGACCGGGGGCTCCGCCCGGCGCTGCACGGCAGGGTCGTCCAGGGGCCGCCGCCCGGCGGCGAACCGGAGGCGACCGTCGAGGACAGCGAGATCACCGGCCGGCTCCCGCGCCGCGTCCGGCAGCGCCACATGGCGCCCCAGCTCCGCGCGCGGGCGACGGCACGGCACGCCGGGCCCGCCGCGGACGGCGACTTCGACGACTTCGACGAGCCGAGCCCGGAGCTCAGCCGCGACCTGATGGCCTCGCTGCAGTCGGGATGGCTGCGGGGCAGGGTCGACGACGAACCGGGCGATCTTGATCCGTGCGATGAACGGGGGGACGTATGACAGGGCAGGACCAGGCCTCAGGCGAGCTCGACTGGCTGCTCGACGATCTGGTGCAGCGGGTCGGGGAGGTCCGCCAGGCCGTGCTGCTCTCCAGGGACGGGCTGGTCATGGGCGCCTCGGGGGACGTCACCCGCAAGGACGCCGAATTCCTCGCGGCACTGTCGTCGGGGTTCCACAGCCTGGCCAACGGGGCCCGCGAGCACTTCCAGGCCGAGCAGGTGCGGCAGACCGTCGTCGAGCTGGACGGCTTGCTGTTCTTCGTCATGCCCGCGGGCAACGGCAGCTGCCTCGCCGTCCTCAGCGACGCGGGCGGCAACGCCGGGCTGGTCGCCTACGAGACGACCATGCTGATCAAGAGGGTGCGGCGCACGCTGTCCGCCCGGCCGCGCGCCGCGGCCGGGCCGCAGGACCCGCCGGTGCGCTCGGGCGCCTCCGGCTAGAGGCCCCCGTGGAGAGCCCGAGAGAACGCTGGGTCGGGCGCGACGCCGGCCCGGTCGTGCGGCCGTACGCGGTGACCCGCGGGCGCACCCGCCCCCGCGGGCCGCTGATCGACCTGGTGACGATCCTCGTCGCGACCGGCCGGGTCCCGGGCGACCGGGTCTGGCTGTCGCGCGAGCAGCGGCTGCTGCTGGACCTGTGCCGGCGGCCCTCCACGCCCGCCGATCTCGCCTCGGAGACCGACCTGCCGTTCCGGGTCGTGCAGATCCTGCTGGAGGACCTGCACCAGTACGGCCTGATCGAGGAGATGCCGCAGGCCGCGCCCGCCGAACGCCCCGACCCCCGCATCCTGATGAGAGTGCTCGATGAACTCCGCCGCCTCTGACCCGCGCGCCCCGTACGCCGCCTCCTACGGCCGCGACGACGACGTCCCGCTGCACACCCTCAAGGTCCTCGTCGCCGGCGGATTCGGCGTCGGCAAGACGACCCTCGTCGGCGCGGTGAGCGAGGTCCGCCCGCTGCGCACCGAGGAGGCCCTCACCGACGCGTCCGTCGGGGTGGACGACCTCGGGGGCGTGGAGGGCAAGACCACCACGACCGTCGCGATGGACTTCGGCCGGCTGACGTTCTCCGGCGGCGTCCGGCTGTACCTGTTCGGGACGCCCGGCCAGGAGCGGTTCTGGTTCATGTGGGACCAGATCGCCTACGGCGCGGTCGGGGCCATCGTGCTGGTCGACACGCGCCGGCTCACCACGAGCTTCGCGGCCATCGACTTCTTCGAGCAGCGGCGGATCCCGTTCGTCGTCGCCGCGAACCGGTTCGACGGCGCCCGCCGCTACACCGTGGAGGAGATCCGCACCGCGCTCGACGTCGACCCGGAGGTGCCGGTGATGATGTGCGACGTGCGCAGCCGCGAGGTGGCGCGCGGCGTGCTGGTGGCACTGGTGGAGCACGCCCTCCAGTCGGCGCGGAACTGAGTCAGGCCTCCATGCGGGCGACGATGAGGGAGGCCAGCGCGGCGTAGGCGGCCGAGTCGTCCAGACCGGTCTGCGCCTTGATCTCGCCGCGGTGGATGGACTCCATCACCTGCCCGGCGACGGCGCCGGCGAAGGCCGCGTCCGAGTCCGGTGACGCCTCCCTCACCAGCCCCTGCACGCGCTGTACCGCGAACCGGGTGTTGCGCTTGTAGATCTCCCGCGCGGGCGCGAACGCGTCGAGGTCGGCGAAGAAGGCCGGCGACGCCGGGGCCAGCTCGTCGGAGATGGCCCGCAGGTAGGCGCCGACCCGTTCGCGCGGGTCGGCGCTGGCGTCGAGCACGGCCTCCACGCGCTCGGTCGCCCGCCGGAAGAACGCCCGCACGACGGCCACGATGATCTGCTCGCGGCTGGCGGCGACCGAGTACAGGGTGCTCTTGGAGCAGCGCAGGACGGCGGCCAGGTCGGCGACGCCCAGCTCGGCGAACCCGCGGTCGAGGAACACCTCCATCAGCCGCTCGACCAGGGCCTCCCGCCGCCGCGAGGCGCGCGTCGCCCGCTCGTCCACCGAGGTCATGGCCAAGACAGTACCAAAATGGGTTCGCTGGTACTGCCTTTGGTACTGTTGGCCTGCCGAAAGGAGCCCGCCCATGCCCGCCACCCGGCACCTGCCGAACCCCGAGTCCGCGGATCTGATCGCGCTCACCCGCGACATCGCGCTGAAGGAACTTCTGCCGCGCGTCGCCGACGCCGAGCGCACCGGGACGTTCCCGCGCGAGGTGTTCAGGACGCTCGGCCGGGCGGGCCTGCTGACGCTGCCGTACCCGGAGAAGTTCGGCGGCGGCGACCAGCCGTACGAGATCTACCTCCAGGTCCTGGAGGAGATCGGCGCGGTCTGGGCGAGCGTCGGCGTCGGCGTCAGCGTCCACGCGCTCTCGTGCTTCCCCCTCTTCTTCCACGGCACCGACGAGCAGCGCGCGCGGCTGCTCCCGGACATGCTCTCGGGGGAACGGTTGGGCGCCTACTGCCTGTCGGAGGCCCACGCCGGCTCCGACCCTGCCGCGATGCGCGCCAAGGCGGTCCGCGACGGCGACTCCTACGTCCTCAACGGCGCCAAGGCGTGGACGACCCACGGCGGCAGGGCCGACTTCTACACGGTCATGGCCCGCACCTCCGACGAGAAGACCCGCGGGATCTCCTGCTTCCACGTTCCCGCCGACACGCCCGGCCTGGAGTTCGACGCGCCCGAGGACAAGATGGGCCTGATGGGCTCCACCACCGCGACCGTCCGCCTGGTGGACGCCCGCGTCCCCGCCGGCAACCTGATCGGCGACGAGGGCCAGGGCCTGGCCATCGCCCTCGCCGGCCTCGACGCCGGCCGCCTCGGCATCGCCGCCGTCGCCACCGGCCTGGCCCAGGGCGCGCTCGACCACGCGGTCGCCTACGCCAAGGAGCGCGAGGCGTTCGGCAAGGCGATCATCGACCACCAGGGCCTCGCCTTCGTCCTCGCCGACATGGCCGCGGCGGTCGAGTCGTCCCGCGCCACCTACCTGTCCGCCGCCCGCCTGAAGGACGCCGGCCGCCCCTACGCCCGCGAGGCGTCCATCGCCAAGCTCATCGCCACCGACAACGCCATGAAGGTGACCACGGACGCCGTCCAGGTTCTGGGCGGCGCCGGCTACACCCGCGACTTCCCGGTCGAGCGCTTCATGCGCGAGGCCAAGGTCATGCAGATCTTCGAAGGCACCAACCAGATCCAGCGCCTGGTCATCTCCCGCCACCTCGCCCGCTGATCCGGGAGTTCGTGCGGGTTTGTGCACCACGGCACGATTCTCCCGCGTTCGGGCTCCTACCTTCGGAGCATGTGGCAGTTCGTCGTGTGGGGGCTGATGGGGGCCGCGGCCAACCGCACGCTCGCCTTCCTGGAGGCGAACCGGCGCGTCAAGGGGCCGCCGTGGCGGTATCCCAAGGGGCCGGGCGGCCGGTACTACCTGCTCGCCTGCGCACTGCACTGCATGCTCGCCGCGATGGTGACCTCGGCCGCGGCGGCGAGCGACCTGGTCACCGCGCCGTGGCTGGCCTTCGCGTTCGGTGCGGGCGCACCGGCCATCATGGCCAAGCTCGGCCGGTACGCGCTCTGGGCGCTCCCGCCGGGCTCCGAGGGTGACGAGGACGACGAGGACGACGGGCCTGGCCGGGCCGGATGAATGGGGGATGCGATGCCGAGTCCTGATCACGGCTGGCGCAGGTTGCTGGTGGCGTTCTCGGACGCGACGGCCACGCCGGCGGCGCCCGGCGGGGACGGCCGGGCACGGCGGCTGCTGGAGGCGTTCTCCGACGCCTCGCCCGCCTTCGCCCCGGACGGGAAGGGGCTGCGGCCGTTCTCCGGAGCGGATGCCGGGCGCGCTCTGGCCTGGGGGCTCGTGATGTTCGCCGTGCTCGGGGCGGCGTGCACGGCCTGGGCGGCGACGGCGACCGGGACGCCCGCCGCGGCCGTGGTCGCCGCCCTGACCCTCTGCGTGCTGGCGCTGTTCATCGCCCCGGTGGTCGAGTTCGCGCGCGCCCAGGCCGCTTCCGTCCGGGCACGGGAGCGGCGGACGCGGCCGGGCGAGCGGGGCGGGGAACTCAGGGAGAGCTTCTGGCACGCCCTCGACTCCGCCGAGCGGGACGCCGTCCGCGCCGCCGCGCGCCCGCGCTCCTTCGGGCCGGGCGCGCCGATCCTGCGGCAGGGGTATCCGGCCGACTACGTCGTCGTCATCCGCACGGGCTGGACGAAGGTGCGCGTCGACCGGGCGGGCGAGGAGCGGATCGTCGCGGTCCGCGGGCCCGGCGACCTCATCGGCGAGCGGGCCCTGTTCGAGGGCGACGCCTGGTCCGCCACGGTCATCGCGCTCGACGCGGTGGACGCGCTCGTGATCGAGGCGGCGGACTTCCGGCGCGTGGTGGAGCGGCACCCGGGCGTGCAGTCGGTGCTGGAGAAGCAGGCGTACGACCGCGCGATCGACGCGGCGGCCCGCACCTCGGGCACCGAGGTCGCCGACACCGAGCGGCGGCTGGCGGCGCTGTTCACCACGCTCTCACGGGCGCGGGGGCGGACCCTCCCGGTGACCGGCCGGGAACTCGCCGGCTGGACGTCGTCGTCGCCGGCGGCGGTGGACAGCGTGCTCGCCCAGTGGGGCGGCCAGGGTCTCGTCCGCGCCGAGGCCGCCACGATCGACGTGCTCGACGTGGCCCGGCTGGAGCGGCTCACCGCCTCCGCCGTGCCACGTACGGAGACCGCGCCGGGATCGCCCTTCCTCACCGGGCAGGACTGCACGATCGTGTTCGCCGACGTGGTGGGGTTCGGGTCGCCGGACCGGACGGAGTCCGACCGCGTGGCCATCAGGAAGGTCCTGGACCGGTCCCTGGAGGACGCGTTCGCCGCCGCCGGAGTGTCCTGGGCCGCGTGCCATCACGAGGACCGCGGAGACGGGGTGCTGCTCGTCGTCCCGCCCGGGGTCCCGGCGAGCACGCCGGCGGACCCCCTGGTCCGGGCGTTCGCCGAGCGCATCGCCCGGCATGACCGCGCGGCGGCGGAGGAGCGGCGGTTCCAGGTGCGGGTCGCGGTCGACACCGGCCCGGTGCTCGCCGCACCGGACGGGGTCACCGGGGACGTCCTCGCGCGTGCCGCGCGGTTGCTGGGGGCGGGCGCGCTGCGGCGGCGGCTGGCGACCGGCCCGGCCGTCCTGGGGCTGATCGTCTCCTCGCCCGTGCACCGGGCGGTCGCCGGAAGCGGTCCGGCCTTCGAGCGCGTGGAGGTCGAGGGTGTGGAGTCAGGCACCGCATGGCTGCGGCTCTTCCCGGCGGTGACCGCGGCTGATCGTTAGCGTCGGTGACGCATCAGTCACGGAACGATGGGGGCGCGGAGAATGGGGGCATGACTCGCGAGTCCGTGCTGACCCGGGCGGTGCTGATCTTCGAGGCGTTCGACCCCGACCATCCGGCGCTGTCGGTCTCGGAGATCGCCCGGCGGACGGGGCTGCACGTGGCGACGGCGTCGCGGCTGGTCGCGCAGCTCGTCGAGCACGGCCTTCTCGCGCGGGACGAGCAGCGGCGCGTGCGGGTCGGTATGCGGCTCTGGGAGCTGGCCTCGCGGGCCGCGCCGACGCTCGGGCTGAGGGAGGCCGCGATGCCTTTCATGGAGGATCTGCACGCGGTCCTCGAAGGCGAGCCCGACCACCGCGACTCGATCCTCGACGACGGCGAGCGGGAGGCCGGCGACTGCATGTCCGTGTGCGTGTCGCGCTCCCGTTCCGACCGGCTCGTCCTGGACCTCTGAAGGGAGACCCGCGATGACCGCCGTCCAGGCTCCGCCCGCCATCGACGCCGACCCGTTCGGGCACGAGGCCCTCGAAGACCCGCTCCCCCTCCACTCACGGCTCCGCGACGCCGGGCCCGTGACGTATCTGACCAGGTACGACGTCTTCGCTCTGGGCCGGTACGAGCAGGTGGTCGTCCGGTCGCTGCTGTCGGCGGGCGTCGACACGACCGTGCACGGGCTCGCCGCCGTCCTCTACGCCTTCGCGGTGAACCCGGACCAGTGGCGGCGGCTGCGGGAGAACCCGGCCCTGGCCCGGACGGCGTTCGACGAGGCGGTCCGGTGGCAGTCGCCCGTCCAGACGTTCTTCCGCACCGCCGTCGGCGACCGCGAGATCGCGGGAACCGTGGTCCCGGACGGCCGGAAGATCCTCATGTTCCTCGGCGCCGCGAACCGCGACCCCCGCCGGTGGGCGGACCCGGACGCGTTCGACCTGGCGCGCGACCCGTCCGGCCACGTCGGGTTCGGCATGGGCATCCACCAGTGCGTCGGCCAGCACGTGGCACGCCTGGAGTCCGAGGCGCTGCTGACGGCCCTCGCCCGGCGCGTCGAGCGCCTCGAACCCGCGGCCGACCCGGTGCGCCACCACAACAACACGCTGCGGGCGTGGAAGAGCCTGCCGGTCCGGGTGTCCTAACCACAGGGCGTACCGGCTAGAGCCGCACGTACTCGTAGTCGAACGGCTGCCCGTTGATCCCGTTGCGGGGCGGAGCGATCCAGCCGGCGATCTTGCCGCGCTCGTGCACCGGCCTCATCAGCGACCGGACGTGGGTCTTGTCGACCTCCGTCGGGAGCCAGGCGCCCTTGCGCCGCTCCCACTCGTCCGCGTCGAGGATCTCCCCGTCCGGGGTGGCCTCGATCCCGGCGAACGCTCCCACCTTGCGGTTGAAGGCGACGCTCGGAAGGTAGAGGCGCTGCGGCAGGCCCGCGTCCGCCAGGATGCGGTTCCACCGGTTGACGCCGCTCTGGCAGTCCGCGATGTACTCGCGCCGCAGGTCGGTGTTGAGTCCGGTGAGCGCGGCGACCTCGGCCTGGCCGATGGCGCCGTCGACGAGGGCGTCGACCATGATGGCGTCGTCGGTGAGGCGGTGGTCGTCCTTGCGGCGGCCCTCCATCCAGCGTCCCTTGAGCCCGGCCGTGTAGTAGTTCGCGACGTTGCCGGACGTCTCGGAGCCGAACAGGTCGAGCGAGACGGAGTAGTGGAAGTTCAGGTACTTCTGGACGACGTCGAGGGAGATCGCGCCGTGCGGGGTGACGTCGTCGGTGTCGTGCTCCTTCATCAGCTGGACCGTCCGCTCGACGACCCGGTCGATGCCCGTCGTGCCCACCATCATGTGGTGGGCCTCTTCCTTCAGCATGAACTCGCAGGTTCGCGACAGCGGGTCGAAGCCGGACTCCTTGAGCGTGCCGAGCTGGTACTTGCCGTCGCGGTCGGTGAAGTAGGTGAACATGAAGAAGGACAGCCAGTCGGGCGTCTCCTCGTTGAAGGCGCCCAGGATGCGCGGCGACTCCTCGCTGCCCGAGTTGCGGTGCAGGAGCTCCTCGGCCTCCTCGCGTCCCTCACGTCCGAAGTAGGCGTGCAGGAGGTAGACCATCGCCCACAGGTGGCGGCCCTCCTCGACGTTCACCTGGAACAGGTTGCGCAGGTCGTACAGGCTCGGCGCGGTGGCACCCAGGTTGCGCTGCTGCTCGACGGACGCCGGCTCGGTGTCACCCTGGATGACGATGAGGCGCTGCAGGTCGGCCCGGTACTCGCCCGGGACCTTCTGCCAGGCGGGCTCGCCCTTGTGGGCGCCGAAGCCGATGCGGCGGTCGCCGTCGCGTTCGGCCAGGAAGACGCCCCACCGGTAGTCCTTCATGGCGACGTGCCCGAAGTGCGCCCAGCCTTCGCGGCCGACGTTCACGGCCGTCCGCAGGTACACGTCCTGCGTCGGCAGTGCCGGCCCCATGGACTCCCACCAGTTGAGGAAGTTGGGCTGCCACGACTCCAGGGCCCGCTGCAGCCGCCGGTCCTCGTGGAGGTCGACGTTGTTCGGGATCTTCTCGCTGTAGTCGGCACTGGTCGCCATGGGTCAGACTCGCTTTCGGTCGAAGTCGGCGCGCTGGCCTGTGCCGTAGCGGCGGAGGGCGCCGTCCGGCCCGGACGCGTTCGGGCGGGTGAAGATCCAGTTCTGCCAGGCGGTGAGCCGGCCGAAGATCTTCGTCTCCAGGGTCTCCGGGCCGGGGAAGCGGTAGTTGGCCTCCAGCCCGGTGAGGGCGTCGGGGCTGAAGCTGGCCCGCTCCTCCACGGCGATGCGGACCTCCTCGTCCCAGTCGATGTCGTCGGGCGCGAACGTGACCACCCCGAGGCGCTCGGCGTCGCCGGCCTCCAGGGGCTTGCCCGCGGCGTCGCGGACGGCGGCCAGAGCGGCGTCGTCGCCGAGGAACCGGGTCTCCAGGCGGGTGAGGCCGTTGCCCATCGGCAGCGGGCCGAGGTTCATCGCGTCGACGGTGATCGTGGCGGGGTCGGCGTCCGGATCGACGTCCTCGAAGACGCCGTCGAGCTGGTACGTGCGGTCGGCGGCCAGCGCGATCTCCAGGAGCGAGCCGGCGAAGCAGCTGCCGGGCTCGATCAGGGCGATGAGGCTGCGGCTCGTGACGTCCAGGCGCTTCAGGGTCCGCTTGAGGTAGTGCACGATCTCGTTGGCGAGCCAGTCGCCGGCGTTGTCCAGCAGCAGCCGGTCGTGCGCGAGGACGTGCCGCGCCTCCCCGGTCGTGCGGAGCACCCAGGTGCCGAGCTCCAGCTCGTTGGTGCGCAGGTCGAGGATCAGGTCGTCCAGCTCGCGGGTCATGGCGAGGGTCCAGAAGCCGGCGTCGCGGAAGCCGCCGGGGGCGGCGTCCGGGCCCGCGATCGTGATCTCGGCGGCGCCCGCGTCGCGGTCCAGCCTCGCCGACACGTGCCGGTAGGCGATGGAGGTCTCCGTGCGCTCCTTGTCGAGCCGCGGGAGCGCGATGCCCTCCGCCTCCTGCGGACGGGACGAGCGCGCCGCCAGGTCCCGCGCGCGTTCTGCGACCGTCGCGTCCCAGGCCGTGCGCGGGACGGCCTCGTCCACCAGGCCCCACGCGACGGCCTTCCTGCCGCCGAGCCCCTCGGCCTTGGTGGAGAAGTAGTCGGCGCGGTCGCGGCGGACGTGCCGCTTGTCCGACACCCGGGTGAGGCCGCCGGTCCCGGGCAGGACGCCGAGCAGCGGCAACTCCGGTAGGGACACCACCGACGAGCGGTCGTCGACGAGCATGATGTGGTCGCAGGCCAGGGCGAGCTCGTAGCCGCCGCCGGACGCGGTGCCGTTGAGAGCCGCCAGGTAGGTCTGGCCGGAGTTCGCCGTCGCGTCCTCGATGCCGTTGCGGGTCTCGTTGGTGAACTTGCAGAAGTTGACCTTCCACGCGTGGGGGGACGCGGCCAGCATCCGGATGTTGGCGCCCGCGCAGAAGATCTTCTCCTTGCCGCTGGTGATCACCACGGTCCGCACCCCGGGGTGCTCGAACCGCAGCCGCTGGACGGCGTCGTAGAGCTCGATGTCCACGCCGAGGTCGTAGGAGTTCAGCTTCAGCTCGTAGCCGGGCACGAGCCCGCCCCGCTCGTCCACCGCCATGGTCAGGGTGGCGACCGGGCCGTCGACGTCCAGGCTCCAGTGCCGGTAGCCGGACGGCTCCGTCCGGAACTCCACGTGCGTCATGCGCCGTCCCTCCGCCGTGCCGCCGTCTCCACCATACTCCACAAATTTCGTTCTATACGTTAATAGTTTGTAGCATATCGACGCGCGGGGCCGCCCCGGGCGAGGGGGGCCCGGGGCGCGTCAGGGCGTGCCGAGCAGCGTCGCGGCCAGTTCGCGGACCGCGAACCGCCGCAGCTTGCCGGTCGGGGTCGTCGGGAGCTTGTCCACCACCAGCACCTCGCGGGGGCGCTTGAACGACGCGAGCCCCGCCCGGCAGAACTCGATCAGCTCCGCGGGCTCGGCCGCCGCCCCCTCCTTCAGCACGACGCAGGCGATCGGCTTGTCGAGCCCGTCGGCGTCCGGCAGCCCGACGACGGCGACCATCGCGACCGCCGGATGCTCCAGCAGCCGCCCCTCCACCTCGGCGGGCGACACCCAGATGCCGCCGGACTTCAGCATGTCGCCGGTCCGGCCGAGGCACGTGTAGTAGCCGTCCTCGTCCACCACGTAGGTGTCGCCGGTGCGCAGCCACTCGCCCTGGAAGACCTGCCGCGTCGTCTCCGTACGGCACCAGTAGCCGGTGGCGATCGACTCGCCCTTCACCAGCAGCGAGCCCGGGGTCCCCCGCGGCACGTCGGCCCCTGCGGAGTCCACGACCCGCAGCTCGTAGCCGGGGACGGCGGTGCCCGTCGTCCCCGGGCGGACCTCGCCCGGACGGTTCGACAGGAAGATGTGCAGGCACTCCGTCGAGCCGATCCCGTCGATGATCTCCACCCCGTACCTGGCGGTGAACCGGCGGCACAACTCGGCGGGCAGCGGCTCGCCCGCGGAGACCGCGAGCCGGACCGAGGCGAACGCCTCCACCGGCACCTCGGCGTTGAGGATCGCGGCATAGAAGGTGGGGACGGCGAAGAAGAGCGTCGGCCGGCACTCCGCCAGCCGCTCGGCCACCGACGCGGGCGTCGGGCGGTCGGGGTCCAGGATCGCCGTGGCGCCCACCGCGAGGGGGAAGAACAGCGAGTTGCCGATCCCGTAGGCGAAGAAGAGCTTGGCGACCGAGTAGCAGCGGTCCTCGGGCGTGATGCCGAGGACCTCGCGGCCGTAGGTCTCCACGACGTGCCGGATGTTGGCGTGCCGGTGCATCGCGCCCTTCGGCTTGCCCGTCGTCCCGGACGTGTAGAGCCACAGCGCGCTGGAGTCGCCCGAGGTCACGTAGGGATCGGCCGGCGCGCCTCCGCCATCCCGGCCCGCGGCGACCAGGTCGTCGAAGGGGCTCACCCGCACGCCGTCCGGCGCCCGGAGCCCGGAGCCGCCCTCCACCGCGACGCGCCGGACGCCGGGCGCGTGCTCCAGGGCCGACTCCGCGGCGACCGCGAACCGGTCGCTCACCAACAGGACCCTGGCCCGCGCGTCGTTCAGCAGGGCGGCCAGCTCGGCGCCCGTCAGCATCGTCGAGACCGGGACAGGGACGGCGCCGAGCCGCATCGCGCCCAGGATCGCGGCGGCCATGGACGGGCCGTCGGCCATGAACAGGACCACGCGCTCCTCGGGGCGCAGGTCCCACCGTTCGAGCCCGGCGGCGACGTGCCCGGCCAGGTCGGACAGTTCCGCGTAGGTGAGGTCGCCGCCGGGGCCGGTCAGGGCCGTCCGGCCGGCGGTCACGGCGCTCCGGGCCGCGCGGAGCAGGTAGTCGGACGCGTTGAAGGTGTCGGGCGGGACCGGTGCGGTCGCCGTCTCAGCGGTCATCGGGGTCTCCCCTCGCCGGGAACCGTGCCACCAATGCTCTACAGGCACAAAACGCTAGTCAATAGACTTGTGGAACGATGGTCCTTCGCGCGGAACCGGCACGGGGCGGCGCCCGGCTCGCGCGATACTGGACAGGCTTCCATGGACGGGCGTGCCCCAGAAGGGCCCAGAAGGAGGAGCAGATGGCCCGAACCGGCGAGGACGCGGCCCGCCCCGAGCCGAGGTTCCGCCGCCGCCGCGAGCTCGGCGCGGCGAGCGCGCGTTCGCTGCTGCTGACGGTGCTGGGCGAGTTCGTGCTCCCCGGCGGCCGGCCGGTCTGGACGGCGACGTTCCTGCGGGCGCTCGGGCTGCTCGGCGTGGAGGAGAAGGCCGTCCGGCAGGCCCTCGCCCGCAGCGCCGGCGAGGGCTGGCTCGCCGGGGAGCGGCACGGCCGCCGCACCGCCTGGCGGCTCACCCCGGCCGGCGAGCGGCTGCTCACCGACGGCACCGAGCGCATCTACGGCTTCGGCGGCCCCGTCGGCGACTGGGACGGGCAGTGGCTGGTGGTGCTCGCCACCGTCCCGGAGACCAGCCGCCGCCTCCGCCACCTGCTGCGGACGCGGCTGGCCTGGAACGGCCTCGGCAACCTCTCCCCCGGCGTGTGGGTCAGCCCGCACCCCGAGCGCGAGCAGGAGGTCCGGGAGGTCCTCGCCGAGATCGGCGTCGCCGGCACCTCCACCCTGTTCGTGGGGCGGCTCGGCGACCTCGACGAGGCGCGGCGCGTGGCCCGGCAGGCCTGGGACCTCGACGAGATCGAGCTCGCCTACGAGGACTTCCTCGACGCCGCCGGCGCGCTGTGCCCCGCCGACGACGCCGGCACGTTCGCCGCGCACACGAGGCTCGTCCAGGAATGGCGCCGGTTCCCGTTCCTCGACCCGGGCCTCCCGGCGGAGCTCCTCCCCGGCGACTGGAGCGGCTCGCAGGCGTTCGCGCTCTTCCACGAGCGCCATGACACCTGGCGTCCCATCGCCGACCGCCAGTGGAAGGCGATGGAGACCTGACCGGAGCCTCCGTTGCGGGGTTCTAGCCCTTCGGAGAGAGCTTCAGCAGGTTGACGGTCCCCTCGGCGACGACGCGGTCCTTGTCGTCGGTGATCGTCGCCTGCCAGGTGACGTGGTCGTCCACCCGGTCGACGGGGCGGGCGCGGGCCGTCAGGCGCCCCCCGCGCACGGCCCGGATGAACCGCGTGTGGTTGCTGACGCCGACGACCTGGTTGTCCAGCCCCACGGTGAGGGCGGCGCCCATGCTGCAGATGGTCTCGTTGATCGCGCAGTAGACGCCGCCGTGGACGATCCCGTAGGCCTGCATCAGCTTGGCGGTGACCTCGATCTCGGCCACGACCTCCCGGTCGGACGCCTCGGTCACCAGCAGGCCGAGCGTCTGGTCGAGAGGGCCCGCGTAGCCGCCGCCTTCCACCGTCATTCCCGAAAGCTATCCAGCCGCCGAAACGAGCGTCAACGGCGGGACAGGCCGCGGGAGGGTGTAGGCGGCGCGTCCCCGGGAAGGCGGAGAGCGTCGGCGCCGCGGATGGGAGGGCCTGCGATGGGCAGCTTGGTCGGACGGAACCTGCTCGCCGGAGCCGAACCCGAGGTCGCCGCCGACGCCGGCTACCCGGACGCTCCCCCCAGGATGGGCTTCTTCACCGACACGTCCGTGTGCATCGGATGCAAGGCGTGCGAGGTGGCGTGCAAGGAATGGAACGCCGTCCCCGAGGACGGCCTCGAATTCACCGGGATGTCCTACGACAACACGCAGGGCCTCGGCGCCGACACCTGGCGGCACGTCGCGTTCATCGAGCAGGACAAGCCCATGGGGCACGCCGAGTCCGGCGTGGACCACACCGGCGCGCCCGGTGACGGGGGCACCGACCTGCGCTGGCTGATGGCCTCCGACGTGTGCAAGCACTGCACGCACGCCGCCTGCCTGGACGTGTGCCCCACCGGCTCGCTGTTCCGCACCGAGTTCGGCACGGTCGTCGTCCAGGAGGACATCTGCAACGGCTGCGGCTACTGCGTCCCCGCCTGCCCCTACGGGGTGATCGACCAGCGCAAGGAGGACGGCCGCGTCTGGAAGTGCACGCTGTGCTACGACCGGCTCGGGGCGGGCCAGGAGCCGGCCTGCGCGAAGGCGTGCCCGACCGACTCCATCCAGTTCGGACCGCTGGAGGAGCTGCGCGAGCGCGCCGCGATGCGCGTCGACCAGCTCCACGGCCTCGGCGTCGAGGACGCGCGCCTCTACGGCCACGACCCGGACGACGGCGTCGGCGGCGACGGCGCGTTCTTCCTGCTGCTGGACGAGCCGGAGGTGTACGGGCTGCCGCCGGACCCGGTCGTCACCACGCGCGACCTGCCGTCCATGTGGCGGCACGCGGGCCTGGCCGCCGCCGCCCTGGCCGGCGGGCTGGCCGCCGTCTTCGCCGCCCACGGCCGCACGGGAGCCTGACGATGAGCACGTCCGACGTCGGCAGGGACGGCGTGCGCGGCGCGCGCCCGGGCCGCGAGGCGCAGGTCGGCGCGGGACCGGACCGCCGCGGGAGACGGCGCGGGCGCCGCGGCGAGAAGGCGATGGTGCCGGAGGCGGAGTTCACCTCCTACTACGGCAGGCCGGTTCTGAAGCAGCCCGTGTGGAAGGCCGCCGACGTCGCCGCGTACTTCTTCCTCGGCGGCCTCGCGGGCGCCGGCTCGGTGCTGGCCGCCGGCGCGCAGCTCACCGGGCGTCCGGCCGCGGCGCGGGCGTTGAAGATCTCGTCGCTGGCCGCGATCGCCGGGTCGACGGCCGCGCTGATCCACGATCTCGGGCGGCCCGAGCGCTTCGCCCACATGCTGCGCGTGATGAAGCCGACGTCGCCGATGAGCGTGGGCTCCTGGATCCTGGCCGCCTACGGCCCGGCGGCGGGCGCCGCCGCCGTGCTGGACGTGACCGGGCTGTTCCCGCGTCCGGGCAGGGCCGCCACCGCGGGCGCCGCCGCGCTCGGCCCGGCCGTCGCCGCCTACACCGCCGTGCTCGTCGCGGACACGGCCGTGCCCGCCTGGCACGAGGTGTACCGGGAGCTGCCGTTCGTGTTCGTGGGGTCGGGGACCGCCGCCGCGGCCGGCATGGCGCTGCTCGCGGCGCCGGTCCGGGAGACCGGGCCGATGCGGACTGCCGCCGTCGCCGGCGCGGCTTTGGAGGTGGGCGCGGCCAGGCTGATGGAGCGCCGGGCGGGGCTGGCCGCCGAGCCGTACACGGTGGGACGGGCCGGCCGGCTCATGCGCGCGGGCGAGATCCTGTCGGCCGCGGGCGCCGCCGGGGCCGTCCTGCTCGGCGGGCGCGGCCGCGCCGCGGCGGCGCTCAGCGGGGCGGCGCTCCTGGCGGGCTCGGTGTGCACGCGTTTCGGGGTCTTCCACGCCGGCGTGCAGTCCGCGCGCGACCCCAGGTACACCGTCGTACCCCAGCGGGAACGCCTCGCCGCGCGGGGTTCGGAACCGGACTCCTGACGCTGCCTGCTTTCTGCAAGTTCATTGAAATCTTGCGCAAGCTCTTGACCCGACTGCAAGAAGAGAGCATTCTCACGGGTGCTCGCGGACGGCCGTCCCCACCCCCTCCGGCGCCCGCCAGGCGCCTCGTGTCAGGAGTTCGCCGACATGTCCCCCACTGCCGCGCGACGCGCACGCGTCCCCCGCCGCCGATCCCTGCTCGCCGCCGGGATCCTCGTCCTCGGCGGCCTCTCCCCCGCCGCGGTCCTGCTCCCCGACCGCCCCGCGAAGGCCGCGATCTCCCTCAACTCCAGCGACGTCACCGCCAACCTCTGGGAGTGGAACTGGCCGTCCGTGGCCGCCGCGTGCACCGACCACCTCGGCCCGGCCGGGTACGGGGCCGTCCAGGTCGCGCCGCCCGCCGAGTCGGTCAGCCTCACGTCCACCGATGACGGCGCACACCCCTGGTGGGAGGTCTACCAGCCCGTCTCCTACGACCTGACCAGCAGGCTCGGCACCCGTGCCCAGTTCTCGGCCATGGTCACGGCCTGCCACAACGCGGGTGTCCGCGTGTACGTGGACGCGGTCATCAACCACACGGCGGGCCACAACAACACGGTGAACACCACCTATGGAGGCTCGACGTTCGATCCGGCGGGGTTCTCCTACCCGGCCGTCCCCTACGGCTACGGCGACTTCCACCACGCCAACGACGGGTACTGCAACGACGAGGACGCGGGCATCGACGACTGGAACAACACGTCCGAGGTGCAGAACTGCGAACTGGTGTCGCTGTCGGACCTCAAGACGCAGACCAGCTACGTGCGCGGCAAGATCGCCGGGTATCTCAACGACCTGATCGGGCTCGGCGTGGACGGGTTCCGGATCGACGCCGCCAAGCACATCGCGCAGAGCGACTTCGCCGCCATCAAGGGCGCGCTCGACCCCACCGCCGCGGAGGGCAAGGCGCCCTACATCGCGCAGGAGGTCTTCCCCGGCGCCACCAACCCGGACCTGAAGGCGTCCGCGTTCACCTCCAACGGTGACGTGCTCGGCTTCGCCTACGCGATGGGCCTCAAGACCCAGTTCCAGAACGGCACCCTGTCGAACCTGTCGGGCATCCGGTCCTGGACGCTGGACGCGGAGAGTTCCCAGACCTACGCCATGATCACCAACCACGACACCGAGCGGGACGGCTCCACGCTCAGCTACAAGAACGGCGCAGACTACACTCTCGCCACCTACTTCCTGCTCGCCTACCCGTACGGCAAGCCGACCGTCTACGACGGGTTCACCTGGTCGTCCAAGGGGCAGTCGCCGCCCGCCGACGCGAACGGGTTCGTCACCGCCGCGAACTGCTCCGGCGGCTGGCAGTGCCTCACCCGCTCGACCGGGATCAAGGGCATGGTCGGGTGGCGCAACGCGTCCGCGTCCGCGACCACCGTCTCCGACTTCACGGCCACCGCGTCCGACGTCATCGGGTTCAGCCGCGGGTCGAGGGGCTGGATCGGACTGAACGACTCCTCCGGGCCGTCCTCCGCGTCCTACCGGACAGGTCTCGCGGACGGCGTCTACTGCGACGTCATCACCGGCGGCCTCGGCCCGGACGGCTGCGCCGGCACGGCCGTGACCGTGTCGGGAGGGACGGCCACCGTGACCATCCCGGCGGGCGGCGCGGTCGCCATCCACGCGGACGCCAAGGCCGGTACGGAACCGGCGCGCACGACCGTCACGACCGGCCGCACCGCCGGCGACACCTGGAGATAGAGGCGCTCCGAAGACGGCACCGCCCCCCGCCGGTGCCCCCGGGGCCGGCCTCCTCGTGTGCGGAGGCCGGCCCCGGCCGCGTCAGTCGCGGGGCGTGCGGAACAGCACCTCCTGGGCGAGGCTGGCCGCCAGGACCCCGCCGGCGGTGTGGATCGTTCCCGTGTACCAGCCGCGCCCAGCGGCGACGGTCTGCGGGACGAGGTCCATCAGTACCCACTCGTCCATCCGGACGGTGCGGTGGAACCAGACCGCGTGGTCGAGGCTGGACCCGGACCGGGCGGGCCCGTCGTGCAGCGCGATCAGGCCGCTGGAGATGTCGGACAGGTACGTCAGCACGCACGCGTGCAGCAGGTCGTCGTCCGGCAGCGGCGCGGTGCAGCGCGACCACAGCCGGGTCGGGAAGTCGGCCGCCTCGTACGGCTGCGGCGGGACGCGCCCCTCCATCGAGAACAGCCGCGGGACCTGCGACTCCGGGAGGGTCCGCGGCTCCGGCGCCGCGGGCGCGGGGTGCACCTGCCGGTCCACGTCGTCCGCGGGCCGCTGGAACGACACCGACATGTTGAAGATGACCTCGCCGCCCTGCAGCGCCACCACCCGGCGCGCGGAGAACGAGCGCCCGTCGCGGTCCCGGTCC
The DNA here is from genome assembly GCF_039871695.1 of Actinomadura sp. B10D3. Taxonomy (NCBI): domain Bacteria; kingdom Bacillati; phylum Actinomycetota; class Actinomycetes; order Streptosporangiales; family Thermomonosporaceae; genus Actinomadura; species Actinomadura sp. B10D3. The sequence continues at coordinate 130,471 of NZ_JBDPLY010000010.1, read as the reverse complement.
ACCCGGAAGATCGTCGGCCGGGCCGCGTCGCCGCCGCGCAGGAAGTAGCCGTGCAGCGAGTGCGGAAGGCGCCCCTCCGGGACGGTGCCGCCGGCGGCGCGCAGCGCCTGCGCCGCGACCTGCCCGCCGTAGAGCGGGAACGGGTCGTCGAAGACGAGCGTGCCCCGGTAGAGGTCCCGGTCGAGCTCCTCGAGGTCCAGCAGGTCGAGGATGGAGTGGAGCGCTTCCAGCCGCGTGCCGGGCTCCTCGGAGATCTTGGGTCGCACGCCCGCGACGCTATCCGACGGCCGCATCCGGACGCCGCCCGGGTGGGCCTGCCCGCCGAATATCCCGCGTTCCGTGGGGCAGATCACAGAAGTCATGCTCCGCATCGCGTCACATGGAGGGGTGCGCCGCCCATCTATTTCTATGGCGGCACCGGCGCGCAAGGCTTGGGGAGGCGGCATGGAGAGTGTGGCGAGGAAGTTCGACCTGACCATGCTGTACGCCGCCTACGACGCGTTCCGCCGCGACACCGCCCGGCTGGAGGCGGCGGCCGGATCCGGCCGCCGCGCGGAGCAGCCGAGGAAGGCGGTCGCGAACAGCTGGTCCCTGTTCACCGGCCACTGGCGCCTCCAGGACCGCGCGGAGAAGGCGGCCCTCTGGACGGTCATGTACGCCAAGGACGCCGGGGCGTCGGCGTCCGGCGGGCTCGGCCGGGTCGGGGTCGTCCTGGACGCCATGGCGCTGCAGGCGGTCAAGGTCATCCCCCTGATCGACGGCCTCGACGCGGCGCTGGAGCACCGCGACCCGCGCGCGTTCGCCGATTACTCCCACGACCTCCGCGTCTCGGTCGACGCGCTCCTGGACTTCAAGGAGGCCAACGTCCTGCCGCTGATCCAGGAGACGCTCACGCCGTACGAGTGGGGCACCTTCGACGTGGAGTTCCGCCGCGAGCTGGGCCTGCGCGGGCTCGGCGTGTTCCTGCCGTGGCTGCTGGACGGCGCTCCCGCCGCAACGCGCCGCGCGGTGCTGCGGTTGCTGCCGCCGCCGATCCGGCTCTTCTACCGGGCGCGCTGGCGCCCGCGCTACATGCGCCGCAGCCACCTGGCCGGCGCGACAGGTTGAGGGCCACGCCGCCGCGTCCCGCACTGTGATCCGATCCACACCGGACGATGTCACATACCGCACCCTGCATCGGTCTTATGCCTAGAAGCGCGACATGCCCAGACGCGTGGAAGGGATGCGGACGATGGCGGGGACGAGAGCGGCCGGTGGGCGCCGGGCGGGCGCACGCGGCGCGCCGAGGAGCGTGGACGGCACGGCGCGGGCGCTGGACGAGCGGTTCGGCACGACCGGCTTCGCCCGCAAGGCCCTGAAGAAGGCCTTCCCGGACCAGTGGAGCTTCCTCGTCGGCGAGATCGCGATGTACTCGTTCGTGATCATCCTGCTGACCGGGGTGTACCTGACGCTGTTCTTCAAGCCGAGCATGCACGAGGTCGTCTACAACGGCTCGTACACCAAGCTCAAGGGCGTCGAGATGAGCGAGGCGTACGCCTCCTCGCTCAAGATCAGCTTCGATGTGCGGGGCGGGCTGCTCGTGCGGCAGATCCACCACTGGTCGACGCTCATCTTCATGGGCGCGATCCTCGTCCACCTGCTCCGCAACTTCTTCAGCGGCGCGTTCCGCAAGCCCCGCGAGCTGAACTGGCTCATCGGCATCCTCATGTTCATGCTGGTCATGCTGAACGGCCTGTTCGGCTACTCGCTGCCGGACGACCTGCTGTCCGGCACCGGCCTGCGGATCCTGGAGGGCGTCACGGCGTCGATCCCGCTCGTCGGCTCCTACGCGGTGATGTTCCTGTTCGGCGGGGAGTACCCCGGCACCGACATCATCCCGCGGCTCTACGTGATCCACGTGCTGCTGATCCCGGGGCTCCTGGCGGCGCTGATCCCGCTGCACGCGATCGTGCTGACCTGGCGGCAGACCCACACCCAGTTCCCCGGCAAGGGCAGCTCGAACACGACCGTCCGCGGCTACCCGTTCTTCCCCGTCTTCATCGCCAAGACCACGTCACTGTTCCTGTGGGTGCTCGGGATCACGACGCTGCTGGCCGCGTTCGTCCAGATCAACCCGATCTGGCTGTTCGGCCCGTACGACCCGGGCGCGATCAGCTCCGGCTCGCAGCCCGACTGGTACATGGGCTGGCTGGAGGGCGCGCTGCGGATCATGCCCGCCTGGGAGATCAGCGCGTGGGGGCACACGGTCCCGCTCAGCGTGGTGATTCCCGCGCTGGTGGTGCCGGGTCTGCTGTTCACCGGCCTCGCCGTCTACCCGTTCCTGGAACGGTGGGTGACCGGCGACCACCAGATCCACCACCTGCTGGACCGGCCGCGCGACGTCCCGGCCCGCACCGGCATCGGCGTCGGCGGCGTGGTCTTCTACGGGACGCTCTGGCTCGCGGGCGGCAACGACGTCCTCGCCGACCGGTTCCAGATCCCGCTGTTCTGGACGACCTGGTTCTTCCGCTTCTTCATCATCCTCGGGCCGGTGCTGGCCTACATCGTCGCCTACCGCATCTGCGTCGGCCTGCAGCGCCGCGACCTGGGGCTCGCCGCCCACGGGCTGGAGACCGGCATCATCCGCCAGTCGCCCGACGGAGGGTTCAGCGAGGTCGAGCGGCACCTGCCGGACGAGGCGATCGCCGCCATCACCGACCCGCGGCCGGCGCCCGCCGTCGACCTGGACGTCCCGCCGCCCGTCGACGACGTCGAGAGCCCGCGCGGCCGGACCGCCGCGGGCCGCCTGCGCGCCGCGCTCAACCGCCGGTTCCGGGCCGACCTCGCCGTCCTCCCGGAACGTCCCCCGGCCGGGGAGAACGGGGAACGGGAGGGCGCCGTGACCGCCGGCGCGGGACGCGAGATCAGCGCTCGAAGAGAAGGCGGATGACCGGTCCGGCCGCCTCGACGGGGTCGTCGCCGAGGTCCCGCAGCGCGCCGCTCAGCCACAGGTGCGCGAAGCCGTGGACGATCGACCACGCGGCGATCCCCGCCGTCCGGTCGTCCTGCGGCCCGCCCGGCGCGACCCCGCGCACGCCCTTGCGCAGGGCCTGCGCGGCGCGCTCGCGGGCCGCGCCGACCTCGGGGTCGTCGGCCCGGTAGAGCGCGGGGGTGAACATCACCTCGAAGTGGGCCCGGTGCCCGACCGCGAACCGGACGTACGCCAGGCCGATGTCGTGCAGCTCGTCGCCGGCCGCCTCCAGGGCGTCGGCGAAGAGCGCGTAGCCCTCGGCGGCGACGGCCGTCAGCAGGCCGGTCTTGTCCCCGAAGTGGTGGGCGGGCGCGGCGTGCGAGACGCCGGCGCGGCGGGCCAGCTCGCGCAGGCTCCACGCCGCCGGGCCCGACTCCGCGATCGCCTCGACCGCGGCGTCGAGCACGGCCCGCCGCAGGTTGCCGTGATGGTAGCCGTCGCCGCTCATGCCGCCATTTTGTCACCGGCAAGTTCCGCACCCGGCGCCCGGGCCGCGCGTCAGTCCTGCTCCTTCGCGAACTCGCGGAGGCGGGGCAGGTCGACGACGGTGATCTTGCGCCAGCCGGTGCGGATCAGGCCCGCGCGGCGCAGCCCGGAGAGCGCGCGGGCGACGGTCTCCCGGGACGCGTCCATCCAGCTGCCGAGCTCCTCCTGCGACAGCGGCGGGCCGATCTCGATCGACCCGTCCGGCGCGGGCGGGGCGTGGTGGACCGACCGCTCCGCGAGGTCGGTGAGGAGCGCCGCGAGGCGCTGCGGGCCCCGGCTCGTGATGTGCGCCGTCAGCCGCCGGTCGGAGTCGTCCATGCGCCGGACGAAGGTGCCGGTGACGAGCATCCACACGTCCGGATGGGCGTCCAGGAACCCGGTGAACCGGGCCGCGGGCACGACCAGCGCGCGGATCGGCGACAGCGCGGTGACCGTCGCGGCCCGCGGCCGCCCGCCGAGCACCGCGCTCTCGGCCAGCAGGTCGCCGGGGCCGCGGACGGCCAGCACCACGTCGTGGCCGTCCTCGGTCGCGGAGGTCACCTTCGCCCAGCCGCGCTCGATGATGATCACATGGTCGGACTCGTCGCCCTGGTACACCAGGGGCGCCTTCACCTGGTAGGTCCGGGGGCGCGCGGCGGCGCGGAGCGCGGAGCGCTGCGCGGCGTCGAGCGCGGCCCAGAACGCCGGAGGCGGAGAGGACGCCGCGTACGGTGCCAACAGCCGCCTCCTTTGCCCGGGGTCATCTGAACTGTAAACCGCCGGACGTCACTTGGGGACGGCCAGCAGCCGCACGGCGAGTCCCGTGAAGACCGTGCCGCTGAAGATGTTCAGGCCCCGCGCCACGCGGCGGCTGCGCCGCAGCAGGTCCGCGAGCCGGCCGGCGACGGGTGCGTGAGGGCCCCGGCGGCGACGCCCACCATGCCGAAACTATGCGACGGATGGGCCTCCCAGCGCGAACCGGTCAGGCGCCCGCGCCGGGCGCACCCACCTCGATCGTCAGGGCCTCGTGGTCGAAGGAGAGGTACCCGCCGATCCTGGCGGCGTCCTCCAGGGGCCGCTCGTAGGACCAGCCGGCGTCCTCGGCGCCGTCCAGCGACCAGTACGTCGCCTCCCCCTTGTACGGGCAGACGGTGCGCTTCTCGCTCCGGGTCAGCAGGTCCCGGCGGACGTCCTCGGCCGGGATGTAGAACCGGTTGGGCAGCCCCGTCTCCGACAGCAGCCTCGGCCGCTCGGTCTCCGCGACGACCGTCCCGTCCAGCAGGACCCGCACGCGCCTGGACGTGTCGCGCGCGTCGACGCGATGGAACGGGTCCCGCAGGTGCCCGTGGATCTCCTCGTCCTCGTCGAACCAGGCGTCCATCCGCTTCCAGTAGAAGGCCATGTGCCCGCGCAACCACGCCGACTCCGGGTTCGGCTCCGGGTAGGCCCAGGCCGCGTTCTCGGCCGCGCGGTCGCCGACCCGCACCGTCCAGTACGCCGCGTCGCCCTTGAACGGGCAGTACGTCGTGTGGTCGGTCTTCTCCAGCAGGTCGGTCCGCACGTCCTCCTCCGGGACGTACAGGACGGGCAGCAGACCGGTCTCGTGCAGGAGCCTCCCTCGCTCGGTGTCCAGGACGGTCTCCCCCGCGAACCGCGCCCGGACCCGCCGCGGGAAGGCGTGCATGAACAGGCGGTGCTTCGGCCCGTCGATGGCGAAGTTGACCTCGTCGCCGGGCGACCCCGCGAGCGGCCCCGGCCGCATGGTCAGCGACATGTCCGTGTCTCCCTTCACACCTGCCGGCATCGCCTCCAGTTCACCACGGCGCGCCGCCTCCGGCGCGCGCGGCGCTAACCGCCCCGCCGGATGCCCGCGGTCCGGGCGCGGTACGCGGTCGGGGTCTGGCCGTAGGCGGCGCGGAAGGCACGGCTGAAGGCGGCGGCGTCGGACATGCCCCAGCGATCGGCGATCGCGCCGATCGGCTCCGCGCCGAAGCGCGGGTCGGCGAGCTCGCGGCGGCAGTTCTCCAGGCGGCGGGCGCGGATGTGCCGCGCGACGGTCGTGCCGGACGGCCGGAACACCCGGTACAGCTGGCGGACGGAGATGTGGTGCGCCGCCGCGATCGACGCCGGGGACAGGGACGGGTCGTGCAGCCGCCCCTCGATCCACGCCTCGATCCGCTCGAACGCCGAGGCGAGCAGGAGACGGTCCGAGCTTCCTGCGAGCGTGGACATGACGCTCCTCCGGTCTGCGAACGAGGTCTCGGACGCCACCCGCCAGGCTTCTATGGCGTGTCAGGAAGGTCAATGAGCGAGTCAGCACGACGCTGCGGGAGGACTTCGGCAGTCGGCGCCAAAAACCCAGCGTGGAGCGGCGGGACCGTCCGTTCTAGCCAATAGATGGACACAATAGGACAATTCAGCCGTGCAGCGGCCGGTGGCACCGATCGGCGGTTTCCCGGAAGTGCGACCGAGACGTGATGCGAATCGCCCACGAAACGGCAAAGGAATGGATAGTCTCCCTGCGATCACTCTTGGTTGTGTAAGGAAATCTGGGAGCACACGCCGCATGAGCGCTGCCAACCGGGCACAGGTCATCACACGGTGGGGAGCCATCGCCTTCATGGCGGCCGCGGTCCTGACCGCCACCGCCGGTGGCTTCGCCCAATCCTATGCCGGGCTCTACCACTGGGCCCTCGAACACGGCCTGCGGGGCTGGAAGGCCGAGTCCTTCCCCCTGCTGGTCGACCTGTTCATCATCGTCGGAGAGCTCGGGCTCTTCCTGCTGGCCATAGACGCCTTCGTGCTGCGCCGCCGGACGCTGATGAGCTGGCTGGACTTCTGCCTGCCGCTGTCCATCGCCATCGCCGGCTGGACGGCCAGCCTCATCTTCAACGTCGGGCACGTCGGGCACAAGACGTTCTCCTACCAGGCGACGGCCGCCGTACCGCCGATAGTGTCCATGCTGGGCCTCTTCGTCCTGCTGCGGACCCTGCACCGGTACGTGGCGGACGATGAAGAGGAGGAGACCAAGCCGCCCGAGCCGCAGACGCGGGCGATCGCCGGGCCGGTCACGCTGAACCAGATCACGCTGATGCCGCTGCGCAACACCGGCCCGTTCCCGCAGATCCAGGTCCCCGGGCACTCGGGCAAGGCGATCGAGTCGGGCGCCCCGGCCGCCACCGCGCCGCAGCAGAAGGCCGAGGCCGCGCGCGAGTCCGCCGCCGACGCGCCCGCCCAGGCCGCCGCTCCCACGACCGCCCCGAAGAGGCCCGCCCCCGACCCCGCGCCGGCCCCCCCTCCGGCTCCGCAGCCGGAACCCGAACCGGAGCCGGAACTGGCCGTGGTCAGCGCCGCCGCCCGCGGCAACAGCCTCAACGGGCGCAGCTCCTACGGCACCGCCACCGAGGAACCGGCACCGGCGGCCGCCCCCAACCCGGAGAACCTGCGCGCCCTCGTCATCGACATCCTCGAACGCCGGCACGGGGACGTCGCCGGGACGCTCGCCGAGGTCCGGGCCGAGGGCTACATCTGCGACGAGGCGGAGATCCAGCGGATCAGCGACAACCACTGGTTCCCGTACGCGGTGTACCGGCTGCTCGCCAAGCACCACGGCGACGGCGAGCTGGTCGCCCAGGAGCTGGCGTCCCAGGGGATCGTCTACGACCAGGCGACGCTGGACGCGCTCGTCCAGTCCTGGCGCGTCTGACCCGGGCTTTTCCGGACCGGCCGCCCCCGCCGTTGCGGGCGGCCGGTCCGTCGCGTATTCCCGTGATCACGCTCCGTCCGTGCGACGCTGGGCGCACCAGCGACGCCGGGAGAGCCGATGAAGACGCAACGGGCCGCAGTGCACCTGGCCGCGGTGGCCGCCGCGGCCGCCCTCGCGGGCGCCGTCACCGGATACCTGATCGCCCCCTCGCCGGGGGACGCCGCCGCGCGTCCCGCCGCCCACCAGCGCGCGAGCGGCACCCTGCATCTTGCGCTGAACATGCCGGCCGGAGACCGCGCCAAGGCCGCCGCGCTCGGCTACGACCTGTTCGACACCGACCCCGACGAGGACGACATCGCGGCGCTGCCCGACGGCGGACGCGCCCTGCTGTGGGTCGGCAACACCACCTGCGGCGCCTTCCAGCAGGAGAGCGACGCCGCGTTCGCGGCCACGGTGAAGCGGTTCGCCGGGAACGACCGCGTCTACGGCTGGTACCTGTCCGACGAGCCGAACCCGGACGAGTGCCCCGGCATCGTCGGCAAGATCCGGCGGCGCGCGGACATCGTCCACCGGTACGCGCCGGGGCAGGCCGCGTTCGCCTCGCTGACCGACTGGCCGATGCGCCCGCTCAGGCCGTCCGCGACCCATCTCGACCTCATCGGCCTCGACCCCTACCCGTGCCGGACGGGCGGCGGGGGCTGCGACCTCGACGCGATCGACACCATGGTCGGGCAGGCCGCGCGCGCCGGATTCCCGCGGCGCATGATCGTCCCCGTGTTCCAGACGTTCGGTCAGTCGTGCAACGACGGCGAACGGCACTGGCGGCTGCCGGACGAGGCGCAACTCTCGTCCATCCTCCGGCGGTGGGACCGGCTCGTCCCGCGCCCCGCGTTCGACATCAGCTACTCGTGGGGGCGGCAGGACGCGTGGGCGTGCCCGGCGCTGGCCGACGCCGACGGCACGGGCGGCAGGCCCGACCTGCAGGCCGTCATGAAGCGGCACAACCTGCGCCGGACCGGCCCCACCCGGCCGCCCGCGCATGAGCCCTCGCGCAGTCCGGCGCCGGCGTCCTCCGCGGAACCGCCCGCGCCCACGGCACCGTGCCCGGCGCCCGAGGCCTCCTAGGCAGGAGCGCGCTGCTGTTCCTGGGCCGGGTCGGTGCGCAGCCGCGCGTGCAGCCCGCCGTCCACGCGCAGGACGTGCCCGTTGAGCTGCTCCGCCGCCGGGGACGCCAGGAACAGCGCCGCGTCCGCGACCTCCTCCGGCGCGGTGGTGCGGCCGGCCGGGATGTCGGTGGCGGGCCGGATCTCCCCGACGACGCTGGCCGGGGCGACGCAGTTCGCCCGGATGCCGAGCCCGCCGAGTTCCACGGCGATCGCCCGGCTGAGCGCCTCGATGCCCGCCTTGGTCACGTCGTAGGCGCTCTGGTCCTCGTGGGCCCGGGAGCCGCCCGGCGACGACAGGCTGACGATCGCGCCGCCCCGCCCGGTGTCGCGCCAGTGCCGGACGGCCCGCACCGACAGCAGGTAGGCCGAGCGCAGGTTCGCGGAGATGATCGCGTCCCACAGCCCGGCGCTGATGTCGATGAACGGGGTGCGCACCTCGGTCATCGCCGCGTTGTTGACGAGCACGTCCAGGCCGCCGTCCCGCAGGAGCCTGGCGAAGACCGCGTCGGCGACGTCCTCGCGGGCCAGGTCGCCGACCATCGTCGCGACCCGCGGGTCGCCGTCGAAGACCTTGAGCCCCTCCTCGTCCACGTCCACGGCGAGCACCCGCGCGCCCGCGCCGGCGAAGCGCCGCACCAGCGCGCGGCCGATCAGGCCCGCGGCGCCGGTGACCAGGACCCGCTCCCCCGTGTAGTCGAACCGGACGCTGCTCATTCGCATGCCCTCTTCTCCGCTGGGCTCATTCGGCCGGGGCCTCCCTCACCTGGGCGACGATCTGTGTCGGGTTGACGAACATCAGGGCGATCACGAGCAGGATCGCCGACAGGGCCATGTAGATCACGGCCATCGCGTCGATGGCCTGGGCGGCGCGGATGCCGGGGGTGAACGCGGCGCTGTACAGCGAGACGATCAGCGTCTGGCTGTCGGCGTCCGCGACCAGGAACGTCAGCTCGAACATGGCGACGGTCCGGACCAGCACCAGGATGCCGGCGGCGAGGATGCCGGGCAGCAGCAGCGGCACCAGCACCCGCGTGAACACCTGCCGGGTGCGGGCCCCGCACATCCGCGCCGCCGACTCCACGTTCGCGTCGATCTGCTCCACGAACGGCGTCATCACGAGGACGACGAACGGCAGGGCAGGGACGAGGTTCGCCGCGATGACGCCCGTCATCGTCCCCGCCAGGTGCACCTTGTACAGGACGGTCGCGAGCGGGATGCCGTAGGTGATCGGCGGCAGCAGCACCGGGAGCAGCAGCAGGAACATCACGATCCGCTTGCCCGGGAAGTCGCGGCGCGCCAGCGCGTACCCGGCGGGGACGCCGATCAGCAGCGAGAGCGCCACCACCACGAGCGTGATCTCCAGGGTGACGGTCAGCACCTCGCCGAGCGCGAACTCCTCCCACGCGTCGGAGTACCACGCGCCGGTGAAGCCCTGCGGCAGCCATCCCGCGAACCACCTGGTCCCGAACGAGTTGACGACCACGGACAGGATCAGCGCGGCCAGGTTGACCAGGAAGAACGCGACGCACAGCCAGACGGCCCAGCCGCTCAGCCGGCCCTTCGGCAGCCCGCGCGGGCGGGAGACGGCGGTCATGATCCCTTACCTCCCATCGCGGGCCCGGTGTAGAGGCGGCCGCGCAGCAGCAGCGTGACCGAGATGACGAGCAGCTCGAACACGCCCATCAGCACGGCGATGGTCGAGGCCATCGAGTAGTCGTACTTCTCGAACGCCGCCTGGTAGGCCGCGATCGCCATCACCCGGGTCTCGCCCGCCGGTTCGCCGACGAGGTTCGCCGACGGGAACACCGAGAAGGCCAGCACGAACGCCAGCACGAACGTGGTCGCGAGGCCCGGGGCGAGCAGCGGCAGGACGATCCGCCGCATCCGCTGCCAGGGCCCCGCGCCGAGCGTCGCGGCGGCCCGCTCCAGCGTCGGGTCGATGCCCGACATGTAGGAGAGCACCAGCAGGAACGCGAACGGGAACCCGGTGATGAGCAGCGAGAGCAGCACGCCCCAGTAGTTGTAGATCAGCCGGACCGGCTCGTCCACGATCCCCAGGTCGAGCAGCACCCGGTTGAACCAGCCCCGGGGGCCGAGGTAGCGCAGCAGCCCGTCCGCCACCAGGACGGTGCCGAGCGTCACCGGCAGGACGAGCAGCGCCGTCAGCACGCGGCGCCCCCGGAACCTGCCGCGCAGCCGGTACGCGATCGGCACCGACGCGCCGACGTTGATCAGCGCCGCCGGGAGCGCGAGCTTGAGCGTCTTCCAGATCGTGCCGCGCTGGTAGGAGTCCTTGAAGAAGTCGGAGTAGTTGCCGAGCGGGCCGCCGCCGTTCTTCGGCTGCAGCGACAGACCCACCCCGTACAGCATCGGGTAGAGGAACAGCAGGCCGACGACGAGGACGGCGGGCACCAGCAGGAGCAGGACCCGGTCCACGCCGCGTTCGGCGAGCCGGTGCCGCAGGCCGCCGCGCCGGGACGGCGGCGCCTCGGGGCGCGCGGGGGCCTCAACCGCCATCCGTGCCTCCCGCCTCGCCCGCCGGCACGCCGAGCGCCCCGGCGGCGGGTTCGTCGAGCGCCTCCGCGGCCTCCCGCACGCTCTCGCCGAACACGAGCACGCGGTCCGGGGAGACGGCCAGCGTGACCCGCTCCCCCGGCGCGATCCGCTCCGGCGACCGGAAGTGGACGACGCGGCCGTCGTCGGTGACGCCCTCGGCGGCGACCTCGCGCCCGTGGAACTCCGACACCTCCACCCGGACGGTCACGAGGTTCTCCCCCGCCTCCCGGTCCGCGGACCCGGCGACGCGGAAGTCCTCCGGCCGGACGGCGGCGACCGCCCGCGCCCCGGTGATCGGCTGCCGGCTCACCCCGGTCAGGGTGAGCCCGCCCCGCTCGCCGAGCGTGACGCCGCCGTCGCCCCCGCCGGACGGCAGCACGGGCAGCTCCAGCAGGTTCCGGTAGCCCATGAACCCGGCGATGTAGGTGCTGACCGGGTAGGTGTAGACCTCCTCGGGCGTCCCGATCTGCTCGATCTTTCCGGACCGCAGCACCACGACCCGGTCGGCGAGCGCGAGCGCCTCCTCCTGGTCGTGCGTGACGTACACGGTCGTCAGGCCGAGCTGCTGGTGGATGCGGCGGATCTCGGTGCGCATCTGCACGCGGAGCTTGGCGTCCAGGTTGGACAGCGGCTCGTCCATCAGCACCAGCTTCGGGCGGAGCACGATCGCGCGGGCGATGGCGACGCGCTGCTGCTGGCCCCCCGACAGCTGGCCCGGCAGCTTGTGCTCGTGCTCGGTCAGCTCGACCGTGCGCAGCGCCTCGTCCACCCGGCGGGCGGTCTCGGCCTTCCCGACCCGCCGGACCGACAGCCCGAACGCCACGTTCTTGCGGACGGTCAGGTGCGGGAACAGCGCGTAGTTCTGGAACACCATCCCGAACCCGCGGCGCTCCGGAGGCAGCGTGTCGATGCGCTCCTCGTCCAGCCAGATCGCGCCCTCCGACAGCGGCAGCAGCCCGGCCAGGCAGTTCAGCGCGGTCGACTTGCCGCAGCCGGACGGCCCGAGCAGCGCGATGAACTCGCCGCCCTCGATGCGCAGGTCGAACCCGCTCAGCGCGGCCGTCCTACCGAACCGCCGCGTCACGCCGTCCAGCCGCAGATGCCCGAACGCCGCCCGCGCGTCCTTCTCCACCACGCTCCCCACAGTCATACCGCCCCCCACACCGAAGACATGGGGCCTGGGGCTCCTACCGAGGACTCGGAGCTTGCGGAGCGGCCTCGTGGTGTTGTGTTCGTCGTCATGACTTCTTGACCTTCTGGCCGCCGATCTCGCGGTCCCAGCGGTCGAAGGCGGCGACCAGGGCCTTGGCGTCCAGCGGCGGCGCCTTCGGGTTGTCGGCGATGAGCTTGTCGTACTCGGGACGTCCGTACTCCTTGATCGCCTGCTGGCTGTCGGCCGGCGCCATGTCGAGCGTGACCCCCTTCACGGCCGGGCCGGGGTAGAAGTAGCCCTTGTCGAAGGTGATCGCCTGCTGCTTCGGCTGGAGCGCGTACTTCATCAGGTCGAGCAGGACGGCCAGCTTCTCGCCGGAGACGCCCTTGGGGACGACCATGTAGTGCGCGTCGGTGACCCACGTGAAGCCGTCGAGCGGCTGGATCTTGACGTCCTTCGGCACCTGGCCGAGCACGCGCGGGTTGATGTCCCAGCCGGTGGTGCTGAGGATGATGTCGCGGGTGCCCTCGCCCAGCTCCTTCATCGTCTGCGTGGTGCCGGTCGGGTAGTACTCGATGTACTTGTCCAGCTCCTTCAGGTACTTCCAGGTGTTGGTCCACCCGTTGTTCGGGTCCTTGGGGTCGGAGTCCTTGAGGATGTAGGGCAGGCCCATCAGCCACGTCCGCCCGGGACCGGAGTTGGACGGCCGCGCGTACTCCAGCTTGTTCGGGTGCGCCTTCGCCCAGGCCAGCAGCTCTTCGGCCGTCTTCGGCGGGTCCGGGACCTTCTTCGGGTTGTACTCCAGCAGCGGGCCGGACGGATAGTACGTCACGGTCACGCCCTTGCCCTGCGCGAGGTCCTGCATTTTGGACGCGGGCTCCAGGTACTGCGTCTTCAGGTCGGGCAGCTTGTCGGAGTACTTGCCGACCAGGTCGACCCACAGGTTCTGCTCCAGGCCCGCGGAGAGCCCGTCGGTGCCGGTGAGGACGAGGTCGATGTCGAGCCGCCCGGCGTCCTGCTGGGCCTTGACCTTGCCGGCCAGTTCGGGCGCGGTCGCCTTGGTGTAGGTGATCTTGCTGACGCGGTCCGGGTGCTCCTTGGTGTAGTTCTCGAAGATCTGCTGGGTGAGCTGGAGGTTCCCGGCGACGTCGATGATGTTGAGGGTGACGGCCTTGTCCGGCAGCTTGACGTCCGCGGCGGCGGGTTCGGACGCGGCCTTCCCGCCCGAGTCGGGCGCCCCGCAGGCGGCGAGCAGCAGGCCGGCGGCGGTCGCGGCGGTGAGGAGGGCGGATCGGGGAGTTCTCATGGGGTGGGTCCTCCTGGCAGGACGGGTCCTCCGGCGCCGGGCTCAGACGGGCCCGGTGGTGCCGCGGATGAGGAGTCGGGTCGCCAGCTCGGAGGCCGGCGGCGCGGGAGGCGCCTTGCGCGCCCCGGGGTCGAGCAGTACGTGCATGGTGGCGGCCGTGGCGCGCGACAGCGCGTTGACCGGGATCGCCACCGTGGTGAGCGGTGGATTGGTCATCGACGCCATGGGGACGTCGTCGACCCCGACGATGCTGAGCCCGCCGGACGAACCGGGCTCGCCGGGCACGGGCACGCCGCGCGCGGTGAGCCGTGACAGCACCCCGAGCGCGACCAGGTCGTTGTAGGCGAACGCCGCGGTCACGTCCGCGGCGAGCACCTCGTCCGCGGCCCGGTACCCGCCGGTGAAGCGCGGCTCGTACGGGCCGAGGTCGACCAGCTCGATGCCGCGCTCGGCGCAGGCGGCGCCGAGCAGCTTGCGCCGCTGCCGGTTCGACCAGGAGTTGGCCGGGCCGGCGAGGTAGGCGCACCTGCGGTGGCCGAGCGCGTGGACGTGCGCGGCCGCCTGGTCCATGCCGGGCTGGAAGTCCAGCAGGACCGAGGGCGCGTTGCGGCTGGTGCGGTTGGCGAGGACCACGGTCGTCCTGGACGCGACGGCGCTCAGGCGCGTCCCGGACATGCGGGGGGCGCACAGGATCAGCCCGTCCACCCGCTCGATCATGGCCTCGGCCAGCCTGCTCTCGGTCTCGGTGTCCTCGTCGGTGTCGGCGAGGAACACCGCGAACTCGGTGTCCCGGAAGTAGGCCTCCACCCCCTTGATGAACGGGGCGTAGAACGGGTTAGCGATGTCGGGGACGATCAGCCCGACGTTGCGGGTCCGGCCGAGGACCAGGGTCTGCGCCGCCCGGTTCGGCTGGTAGCCGAGCCGCTCGGCGCAGTCGAGCACGCGCCGCCGGGTCTCGGCGTTGACGAGCTCCGGGGTGTTCAGGGCGCGCGAGACCGTGGACGGCGACACCCCGGCGAGATTCGCCACGGCCCGGATCGAGGCGCGCGAACCGTCGGCGTTCCGGCGTCCGGTCGGCCCGCCGCCGGTGCCCGTGCGCTCCTCGGTCATGCCGAGGATTATGAAAACGTTTGCGGAACAGTGTCAATAGGCGGCGCGAAAAAGCCCCCGGCCGGGCGGGGTGGGCCGGGGGCTCGATCGGGGGGCGGTCAGGCGGCCGCGCGTCCCGCCTTCTGCGGTTCGGGCTCGGCGCGGACGTCGTCGTCGTGCACGTACCGGCGGCCGCGCAGCAGCGACACCAGCGCCGCCACCAGCGACATCGCGATCGCCAGGCCGAACACGATGACGAGCCCGTGGTGGAACGGCTCGGAGATCAGGTGCGGGAAGTACGAGCGCCCGGTGAGCGTCGCGGCGTCGTCGGGCGCGAGCCGGCCGAGGACGTGGAACGGCGCGAGCAGGTTCTGGATCGGGTTGTAGCCGAGGAAGGCGGCGAACAGCGTGCCGACCGGCGGGAGCCCGCCCACCTGCGCGGCCGGGCCCGCCGGAACGCCGTGCTCGGTCAGCCCCCGCGTCAGCGTCCGCGGCAGCGTGTCGGACAGCCCCGCGATCATCAGCGAGAAGAACACCCCGATGGACAGCACCATGCCGGCGTTCATGAAGGTGGCGCGCATGCCGGACGCGACCCCGCGCTGGTCCGCCGGCACCGAGTTCATGATGGCGGTGGTGTTGGGCGCGGCGAACAGCCCGGAGCCGACCCCGTTCAGGAAGATCAGCAGCGCGAACGTGGTGTACCCGAAGTCGGTCGGGACCAGCAGCAGACCGGCGAACGCCAGCGCGGACAACACCAGCCCGCCGGACGCGAAGGCGCGGGCGCCGTGCCTGTCGGACAGGTGCCCCGAGAGGGGACCGGCGACGAGGAATCCCGCGGTCAGCGGCAGCAGGTAGATGCCCGCCCAGAGCGGCGTGTCCTCGTAGTCGTAGCCGTGCAGGGGCAGCCAGATGCCCTGCAGCCAGATGATCAGCATGAACTGCATCCCGCCGCGCGAGATCGCGGCGAGCAGCCCGGCCGCGTTCCCGGCCGCGAACGCCCTGATGCGGAACAGCCCGAGGTGGAACATGGGCTGCGCCACCCGGGTCTCGATCCAGCAGAACAGGGCGAGGACCGCGACGCCGCCGGCCATCCCGCCGATCACCCACGGGTTGGTCCAGCCCATGTCGTGCCCGCCGTACGGCTGGATGCCGTAGGTGATCGCGGCGAGCAGGCCGGTGAGCCCGGCAGCGAAGGTGACGTTGCCCAGCCAGTCGATCCGCGCCCCGACCGCCCGCGTGGCGGTCTCCACCAGGCTCCGGTACGCCCAGACCGTCCCGACGATCCCGATCGGCGCGGAGGCGAAGAACACCAGCCGCCAGTTGATCTCGCTCAGCAGCCCGCCCGCGACGAGGCCGATGAAGGTGCCGGCGATGCCCGCGACCTGGTTGACGCCCATCGCCATGCCGCGCCGGTGCGCCGGGAACGCGTCGGTGAGGATCGCCGCCGAGTTCGCCATGAGCAGCGCGCCGCCGATCCCCTGGAAGATCCGCCAGCCGATGAGCCAGAGCGCCCCGGCGCCGCCGCGGAACGGATCCAGGGCCAGCACGAGCGTCCCGACCGTGAACACCGCGAACCCGGCGTTGTACATCCGGACGCGGCCGAACATGTCGCCGAGCCGGCCGAGCGTGACCACCAGCACCGCCGAGACGAGCATGTAGCCCATGAGGATCCACAGCAGGTAGCTGACGTTGCCCGGCTCCAGCGGGTTGAGGCGGATGCCGCGGAAGATCGCCGGCAGCGAGATGATCACGATCGACGAGTTGACCGTGGCGAGCAGCATGCCCAGCGTCGTGTTGCTGAGCGCGACCCATGGATAGTGCTTGGACGGCACGCGCACCCCCGGGCAAATAGTTTCCTACGCTAACTAAGCATAAACCCGGCCTTCCCTGCCATCGCGGCGAAGGGAGCGGAGCTCTCACCCGGGGGCGGGCAGGGTGCGACCTCCGCGAGAGCGCCTAAGATCCTGCGAGTGGGGGGTAAGCACCGGCTCGACCTGGCCGACGAGCGGCTCGTCGCCTTCTGGCGGGAGCGCCGCGTGTGCGTCCTCGTCACGCTCCGCCCGGACGGCACCCCGCACGCCGTGCCCGTCGGCGCCACGCTGGACGGCGGCACCGTCCGCGTGATCACCTCGGCCTCCTCGGCGAAGGCGCGGCACGTCCGGCAGGCGGGCGAGGCGGGCCTTCCGGTCGCCGTGACCCAGGTGGACGGCCGCCGCTGGGCCACCGTCGAGGGCCGGGCGGTCGTGCGGACGGACGAGGCCTCCGTGGCCCTCGCCGAGCGGCTCTACACCCTCCGTTACAAGCCGCCGCGCCCCAACCCGCACCGCGTCGTGATAGAGATCACCGCGACCCGGGTCCTCGGCAACCTGTGATCCGGCCGCGCGGCGGGCCCGGTCAGTAGCCGTAGGCGGATCCGCAGCCGGAGGTCGGGCCCGGCCGGTTCGCGAAGGCGCCGTCGACCACCCTGCCGAAGGAGTCGATGCCGCCCAGGCAGGCATAGCGCCGTTCGCCCTCGCCGGAGACGGCGATCAGGGACACCATGTTCCGCGTCCGCTCGATGGTGCCCGTCACGCGCATCGGCTCGCCTTCGGCGAAGGAGAAGAAGACCGTGCTCGCGGGCCGTTCACGCTTCAGGGCACCGAAACCTGTGCGGCCGTCCGGATCCATCACCGCGGTGGTGACCGTCCCGGAGCCGTCCTGCTGGCGGAACAGGATGCGCCCCCCTCCGAGATCGGTGCCCTTCCCGCCGGTGTCGAGGGCATGGACGGTGACGTTCTCGACCGTGCTTTCACCTCGTATGCCCGGCGATCCGTTTCCGGCGGGCCTGCCCTGGCGGACGTCGCTGAGGGTGTAACCGAGCGTGCGGTCGTCGCGCGCCCAGGCGATCTCGCCGATGAGGGACGGGGTGGCGGTCGTCCACGTGCGGCGTTCGTTCGAGGCGATGTCGAGAACCGTCAGCGTGGCGGGTGAGACCGGAGCCTGCGGATCGTCCGTGCACGGTGCCGTCGCGTAGGCGAGGCGGGCACCGTCCGGGCTCATCGCCAGGCCGGCGACGCGTGCCGGGACGACGTCGCCCTTCCCCAGCGGTTCGATGTCCTTCACATGGCCGTCGTCGGTGAGCTCGAACCCGTACAGCCGGCTCTCGCACGGGTCCTCGCGAAGCGAGGAGACGACGAACCTGCCTCGGGGCGCTTCGATGATCTCCTGTGCGTTGCCCGCGGACTCCGGCGGCCGGACCGAGTCCACCGGCCGCGATCGGCCGTCCTGCTGGAACGAGCGGACCTGCAACCACGGCTTCCGCCCGCTCCCGTGCGGGGAGTCTCCGGTGTCCCAGACCGTCAGGAGGAAGCGCGGCTCGCGATCGGTCAGGGGGCCAGGGGGCGAGGTGTGCCCGTCCGCCAGCAGCCGCACCGCGCCGATGGAGGCGGCGACCGCCACGGCCATCGCCAGTGGCCCGGCCCACCGCCGGATCCGCCATGAAAGGGGCTGCCGCTCGTCCCTGTCGTCCATACGATGATCATGCCGTCCGGAGGCCGAGGGCGCGCCCGTTTTCGGCCGATCACATGGCGTCCCGCGGCCGGTGGCGGGCTGTGGCGACGGCGGCCTGGCCGAGGCTGATGCCGCCGTCGTTGGGCGGGACGCGGTGATGGGTGAGGACGTCGAAACCCGCGCCGGCCAGGCCGGACACCGCGCGGTCCAGCAGGAGCATGTTCTGGAACACGCCACCGGAGAGCGCCACCGTGGCGAGCCCCGTCGTCTCGCGGACGCGGGAAGCGCCGTCCACGATGAGGGCCGCGACGCCGTTGTGGAAGCGCGCGGCGATCACCGGGACGGGGACCCCGGCGCCGACGTCGGCCACCACGGCGTCCAGAAGATCGCGGCCCCGCACGACGAAGGACGGCGCACCGCTGAAGGACGCCCTGTACGCACCGGATTCCGCCGGATCCGCGCGCTGTTCCAGCTCGATCGCCGCCTGGCCCTCGTAGTTGACCCGGTCCCTGATGCCGAGAACGGCCGCGACCGCGTCGAACAGGCGGCCCATGCTGGACGTGAGCGGAGCGTTGATCCCGCGCCGGGCCATCCGCACGACCGCGGGCCAGTCGTCGCGGCGCGCCACCGGCAGCCCGTCCGGGACGCCGTAGGCGGCGGCCATGCGCCAGGGCTCGCGGATCGCGGCCGCGCCGCCGGGCAACGGAACCGGTTCCAGGTGGCCGGCGCGCTCGAAGCCGCGCAGGTCGGCGACCAGGAACTCGCCGCCCCAGAGCGTCCCGTCCGTGCCGTATCCGGTGCCGTCGAACGCCACCCCGATGACCGGGCCGTCCGCGCCGTTGTCCGCGAGGCAGGACGCGATGTGGGCGTGGTGGTGCTGGACGGCGACCGACGGCAGGTCCTGGTCGAGCGCGTACTTCGTCGACAGGTACTCGGGGTGCGGGTCGTGGGCGAGGAGTTCGGGCGTGATGTCGAAGAGCCGCCGGAAGTGGGCGATGCCCTCCTCGAAGGCGCGGAGCGTCTCGTGGTTCTCCAGGTCGCCGATGTGGTGGGAGACGAACGCCCGGCCACCGCGGGCCAGGCAGAGCGTGTTCTTGAGCTCGGCCCCGCACGCCAGGAGGGGCGGGCCGTCCCCGATGGGGATCGGTTCGGGCGCGTAGCCGCGTGACCGGCGCAGCGGCAGCGTCCGGCCGGCGAAGACCCGCACCACCGAGTCGTCGGTGCGCGTGTGGATGGGACGGTCGTGCTGGAGGAACCCGTCGGCGATGCCGCCGAGGCGTTCGAGGGCGTCGGCGTCGCGGTATGCGATCGGCTCGTCCGAGACGTTCCCGCTGGTCAGCACCAGCGGCTCGGTGACCAGGAGGTGGTGGAGCGGGGTGTAGGGCAGCATGAGGCCGAGCGACCGGTTCCCGGGCGCGACCGCGTCGGCGAGGTCCGCGTCCGGCCGGCGGCGCGCGAGCACGATCGGGCGCCGCGGTCCGGTCAGCAGCGCCTCCTCGGCGCCGGAGAGGACGCAGAGGGCCCGCGCCGCCGCCAGATCGGGGACCATGACGGCGAACGGCTTGTCCTCGCGGTGCTTGCGGGCGCGCAGCGCGCCGACGGCGCCGCCGTCCGCCGCCCTTGCGGCGAGGTGGTAGCCGCCGAGGCCCTTGACCGCGAGGACGGCGCCGTCCGCGAGCATCGACCGCGCGGCCTCCAGCGGGTCGCCGCCGGAGGGGTGCACGCTGAGCGACGGGCCGCAGGACGGGCAGCACACCGGCTGGGCGTGGAACCGGCGGTCGGCCGGGTCCTCGTACTCGGCGGCGCACTCGCCGCACATCGCGAAGCCCGCCATGGTCGTGTTGCGCCGGTCGTAGGGGACGTCCCTGACGATCGTGAAGCGCGGCCCGCAGTTCGTGCAGTTGATGAACGCGTAGCCGTGCCGCCGGTCGGCGGGGTCGCGCATCTCGCGCAGGCAGTCGTCGCAGGTCGCCGAGTCCGAGGAGACCAGGGCGCGGCGCTCGCCCGACGCGTCGCTGCCCACGATGACGAACCCGTCGCGGCCGGCCGCGGCCAGGTCGCGGACCGTGACGCGCTCGACGACGGCCAGCCGCGGCGGGCGCGTGCGCAGGCCGTCCAGGAACCGCCCGACCACGTCGGGCGCGCCCTCGACCTCGATGAACACTCCGCCCGCGTCGTTGCCGACCAGCCCGGACAGGCCGAGGCCGGTGGCGAGCCCGTGCACGAACGGCCGGAAGCCGACGCCCTGCACGACCCCTTCGACGCGGACCCCCACCCGGACGTCCACCCGGCACATTCTGCCCGGTCAGCGGGTGCGCTCCCGGGACCCGCGGGGCGTGTCAGCGATCCCGCCCCGGGATCATTCCGCCTCTCCGGTGTAGGCGGCGATGGTGCGGTCCGCGCAGGCGCGGGCGACCTCCTCGTCGGCGCCCGACTCGACGTGCGCCCGGCGCCAGGCCTCGCCGCTCTGCCGGGTGAAGTCCTTGCCCTCGTCCGTCGTGGCCCAGTCGGGCCCGACCTCCTCCGGGGCGTTCTTGCCGGTCGCCAGGTGAAGGGCGAGGCCGAGGAGCCCCATGTCCCAGCCGATGCCGACGGCGCCGGGTCCGAACTGGTCCCACATGCCGTCGTCGACGTGGGCGATGTGCTCCAGCTCGAAGCGCGCCCGGCCGTCCTGCTCCGGGGCCAGCCGGACCTCGATCCAGGACGTCTGGCCGCCGTACTCCCAGGTCGCGGAGAAGCTCTTGGGCGGGTCGCAGGTTTCGATCGTCCCGCTCGCGTTGCCCTCGATCTGGTACCGGCCGCCGAGCCGGAGGTCGCCCGAGATCGGCAGGAACCAGCGGGGGATCCGCTCGGGGTTGGTGACGGCGTCCCACAGGTCCTCGACGTCGGTGTCGTAGACCTGGCTGACGGTCGCCGTCCGCGCGGTGCCGGCCTCCAGCACCCGCTCGCCGACCTTGCGCCGGACCGCGTTGATCTGCCCGGTGACTTCGATCATTTCTCGCTCCCTGGGTCGTTGCGGCGTGCGCGCCTGCCCCGGGCGATCTCGGTCGCCAGGGCGTCGAGATGCGGCGTCCAGAACCGGCGGAAGCGGTCGAGCCATGCGTCGACCTCTTGCAGCGGCGCGGAGTCGACGGCGTACATCCGCCGCGTCCCCTCCGCCCGCACCACCGCGAACCCGCTGTCGCGCAGGACCTTCAGATGCTGCGAGACCGCGGGCTGCGAGATCCCGAACTCCTCCCGGACGACGGCCGTCACGTCGCCGGACGACCGCTCGCCGTCGGCGAGCAGCTCCAGGATCCGGCGCCGTACGGGGTCGCCCAGTACATCGAACGCGTGCACGTGCCCAAGGTACAGCCTCAGCTTATATAAGCCAAGGCTTAGGAAGCGTCAGCGTCCGGCGAGGAGCTGCTCGAAGGGAACGGGGTTCTCGTACGGGTCGTCCTTGACCCGAGCCGGACGCGCCTCCATCAGGGCGGCGAGTTCCGCGCCCGCGCGGGCGATGCGGTCGGGCAGGGCCGTCTCGCCGCTCCCCCAGTCCTCGGACGCCGCGTACACGGCGGTCGGGACGACGCCGGCGCGCAGGTAGGCGAACAGCGGCCGCATGGCGTAGTCGATCGCCAGGGAGTGGCGGGCGGTGCCGCCGGTCGCACCGAGCAGCACCGGCGTGCCTTCCAGGGCCTCCCGGTCGAGGACGTCGAAGAACGTCTTGAACAGGCCGGTGTAAGACGCGTTGAAGACGGGCGTGACGGCGATGAGGCCGTCCGCGTTCACCACCGTTCCGACGGCGGCGCGGAGCAGCCCCGACGAGAAGCCGGTCAGGGTGGCGTCGACCATGGCGTGCGCATGGTCGCGCAGCTCGATCGTCTCGACGGCGGTGTCGGCGTGCAGGGCCTCGGCGGTCGCGGCCGCGAGGCGGTCGGCGAGCAGCCGCGTGGACGACGGCTGCCCGAGTCCGGCGGAGACGACGGCGAGCGTGGTCACTCGACCCCCTCTGCGAGACGGGACGCATGGGTCGGGGCGGTCGCGGGGACGTGCGCCGGGCGCAGCGACTCGAACTCCTTGCGCAGGACGGGCACGACCTCCTCCCCCAGCGTGTCGATCTGCTCCAGGACGGTCTTCAGCGGAAGCCCCGCGTGGTCCATCAGGAACAGCTGGCGCTGGTAGTCGCCGAAGTGGTCGCGGAACGTCAGCGTCTTGTCGATGACCTGTTGCGGGCTGCCGACGGTGAGGGGCGTCTCGGCGGTGAACTCCTCCAGCGACGGTCCGTGCCCGTAGACGGGGGCGTTGTCGAAGTACGGGCGGAACTCGCGGACGGCATCCTGGGAGTTCCTGCGCATGAACACCTGCCCGCCGAGCCCGACGATCGCCTGGTCGGCGGAGCCGTGGCCGTAGTGCTCGAACCGCTGCCGGTAGAGGCCGATGAGGCGCTGGAAGTGCTCCTTGGGCCAGAAGATGTGGTTGGCGAAGAAGCCGTCGCCGTAGTAGGCGGCCTGCTCGGCGATCTCCGGGCTGCGGATCGACCCGTGCCAGACGAACGGCGGGACGCCGTCCAGCGGGCGCGGGGTCGACGTGAACGACTGCAGCGGGGTGCGGAACCTGCCCTCCCAGTCGACGACGTCCTCGCGCCAGAGCCGGTGGAGCAGGTGGTAGTTCTCGATGGCCAGCGGGATCCCGTCGCGGATGTCCTTGCCGAACCACGGGTAGACGGGGCCGGTGTTGCCGCGCCCCATCATCAGGTCCACCCGGCCGCCGGCGAGGTGCTGGAGCATCGCGTAGTCCTCGGCGATCTTCACCGGGTCGTTGGTGGTGATCAGCGTGGTCGCGGTGGACAGGATCAGCCGCTCGGTGCGGGCCGCGATGTAGCCGAGCATCGTCGTCGGGGAGGACGGCACGAAGGGCGGGTTGTGGTGCTCCCCGGTCGCGAAGACGTCCAGGCCCACCTCCTCGGCCTTCTCGGCGATCGCGACCATGGCCCTGATCCGCTCGGCCTCGGACGGCGTGCGCCCGGTGGTCGGGTCGGGCGTGACGTCGCCGACCGTGAAGATCCCGAACTGCATGCCCGGCCTCCAGATAGTAGAACGTTCAACCATCTTAGCGAACCCCGGGAGGCGGGCCGGTATTCCTGCGCCCGGTCTAGGACGCGGCGGGGACGGCGGGCGCGGCGGGACGCGGCGGCAGGAAGAGCCGGCCGCTGACCGCGCCCTGGAGGGTCCGGACCGCGGCGACCGCCCAGGCCGTGACGAGCAGCAGGTAGAGGAGCACGGCCAGCCCGGCGAGCGCGTCCAGGCCGGTGAATTTGTACAGGCCGGAGGCGCCGGTCACGCACGTCCCGACCGGGAAGGTGAAGGCCCACCACGTCATCGCGAACGGCATCCCGCCGCGCAGGGCCCGCAGGTTCGCGGCGCCCGCGAGGACAAGCCAGAGCATCGCGAACCCCATCACGGGGGCGCCGTAGAGGACGGCGAACGCGCGCATGGCCGCCGCGTATCCGGGGACGGCGTCCGCCGCGCCCGCCGCGTCCGCGATCTGGACGGCCGCCGTCGTCGACTGCCCGAGCGGCCCGAGGACGAGGAAGAGCGCGGGGGTGAGGGCGACCGGCGACGGCCGGCCGCCGGCGAGCCGCGTCCAGATGCCCGGAAGCAGGACGAGCGTGGCGAGCAGGCTCGCGCCGAACATCGCGTGGCACCCGAACAGCAGCGTGGCACGGGCCTGCCCCTCCGGCAGGTGAGGGACGAGCGCGGGCCCGAGCGCCGCGGCGACCATCGGCGCGACCACGGGCAGCAGCCAGGTCGGGTCCGCCGAGCCCGGTTCCAGGCGGTGCCGGGTGATCATGAGGTAGGGGACGCCGGCCGCGACGGCCACGGCGTAGACCGTGCCGAGCGTCCACAGGACGGCGTCCAGCGCGATCGCCGCGCTGTTTCCGATCACGGGCGGGCCGAGCACGAGCGTGCCGTACCCGACGGCGAGCAGCGCCATCGGCGGGCAGCCGTAGAACACGGCGGTGGCGGGGTTGTCCAGGAGCTGGGACCGGGCCACGTCCGGGTGCCGGACGACATGGACGGCACGCGCCGCCATCAGCGCGGCGAGCATCGCCAGCGAGAGCATCCACACGGCGACGGCGAACGCGTGCAGACCGGGGACGTTCACCGGCAGCGCGCGGGCACCGGTCCCGACGATCGACGTCCCCATCACGGCCGCGTACCAGTTGGGCCCGAGGTGACGGAACGCCTCGGCGGGACGGTCGAGCGCGCCCAGCGGGGCGCCGTGCAGGGTCGGGAGGCTCATGCCCTCCAGAGTCCGCCGCCGGCGGTCGCGCCGGTAGACGCCATGGCCCTATGGGCTCATAAGGCGGCCTTATGAGTCACGTAGCATTCGGGGCATGGCCGTGTCGCACCGTGTCCCCGACCTGGGCGCCCTCGAACTGCTGCTCGCCGTCGTCCGGCTGGGCAGCGTCGGACGGGCGGCGGCCGAGCTCGGCGTCACCCAGCCCGCCGCCAGCGCCCGCATCCGCTCGATGGAGCGGCAGGCCGGCGTGGCCCTGCTCGAACGGTCGCCCCGCGGCTCGCGCCCCACGGAGGCGGGCGCCCTCGTCGCCGAGTGGGCCCGGCAGGTGATCGCGGCGGCGGAGGCGCTCGACGCGGGCCTCGGCGCGCTGCGCGAGCGCCGGGACGGGCGGCTGCGCGTCGTGGCGAGCCTGACCGTCGCCGAGTACCTGATGCCCGGCTGGCTGGTGACGCTCAAGACCGTCCGGCCGGGCGTCGCGGTGACGCTGCGGACCGCGAACTCGACCGTGGTCGCCGAGGAGGTCCGCGGCGGCAGCGCCGACCTCGGGTTCGTGGAGGGCACCCGGACCCCGGCGGGCCTGAGCGGAACCGTCGTCGCCACCGACCGGCTCGTCGTCGTGGTCGGCGCGGGCCACGCCTGGGCGCGGCGGCGGTCCGGGGTTACCGCGGCCGAGCTGGCGGCCACGCCCCTCGTCCTGCGCGAGCAGGGCTCGGGGACGCGCGAGGTCCTCGACCGGGCGCTCGCCTCGCACGGCGGGACGGCGTCCCCGCTGCTGCAGCTCGCGTCCACCACCGCGCTGAAGGCGGCGGCCGTCTCGGGTGCCGGCCCGGTCGTGGTCAGCGACCTGGCCGTCGCGGACGAGCTGGCCGCCGGGCGGCTGATCAGCGTCCCCGTCCCCGAGCTGGACCTCTCCCGGCCGCTGCGCGCGGTGTGGCCGGCCGGGCAGCGTCCCGCAGGCCCGGCCCGCGACCTGCTGGGCCTGACCCGCGGGGCGCCGCGCGGCTAGGCCGAGGCCTCGGCGGCGTCCGGGTCGGCGTCGGCCGCGGCCAGCACCGCCTGGATCTCCAGCGCGATCGCGACCTCGTCGCCGAGCATGACCCGGTCGCCCTGCAGCGGGACGTTGAACTCGATGCCGAAGGCGCGGCGGCTGATGGCCGCGGTCGCGGTGAACCCGGCGCGGACGCCGCCCCACGGGTCGGAGCTCACGCCGTGGAACTCGGTCAGCAGCCGGACGGGACGGGTCACGTCCCTGATCGTCAGGTCGCCGTCCAGGTGGTAGCGGGGGCTGCGGGCGCGGCGGCCGATGGTGGCACGTTCCACTCCGGTTCCGGCGAACATCATCACCGGGTGCCGCCGCACGTCCAGGAACTCGGCGGAGCGGATGTGCTCGTCCCGCTCGGCGCTGCGGGTGTCGATGGAGCCCATCCGGATCTCCGCGCGGGCGGTGGACTCCAGCGGATCGTCCGCGACGACGACCTCGCCCCCGAAGTCGGGGAACGACCCGCGCACCGTCGTCATCAGGTGCCGGATCGCGAAGGTGATCTCGCTGTGCACCGGGTCGATGGTCCAGCGTCCGGGTCTGAGGTCGGTCACCTCGGCCCCCATGAAACTCCCCCAAACTCGCGACAACCAGGAAAAACTACCGCAAATCACCACTGGTCTGCGACGACCCTCCGGGGGAATGCTCAGGGGCATGATCGGTGAACACGTGCTCGCGGGCTACGTCCCGGACGCGGGCGGCCGGGAGGCGCTCGACCTCGCGCGCGGGATCGTCGCGCTGACCGGCGGCCGGCTCAGCGTGGCGACCGTCCACCCGCCCGACCTGCCCGCCGCGGCCGGGGAGGCGCGCGCGGCGCTCGACCAGGCGCCGCTCGACGGGTGGCCCGCGGACCTGCACGTCCAGGAGGGGCGCAGCGTCGGCCGCGGCCTCACCGTGCTCGCCAGCCGGATCGGCGCCGACCTGATCGTCGTCGGCTCCCCCGAGGGCGGCGCCCGCGGCCGCATCGGCGTCGGCGCCGCCGCCGACCACCTGCTGCACTCGGCGACCGAGGCCGTGATGCTCGCCCCGTCCGGCTACGTCCCGCCGGACGAGCTGGGCCGCATCACGGTCATGTACGTCCGGCGCCCCCAGTGCGAGGAGGCGGTCATCCGCGCCGCCCAGGCCGCCGAGCGGCTGGAGGTCCCGCTCCGGCTGGTCACGCTGGCCATCGGCGACGTGAACGCCGAGCGGCTCCGCGACGACCTGGCCCTCGCCATCCGCCTCGCGCTGGACTCGGCCGACCTGCCCCCCGAGGAGGTCTCCGCCGAGCTCGCCGAGGGCGACGACGTCGCCGACGCCCTGGACGACGTGGACTGGCCCGACGGGGAGCTGCTCGTCTGCGCGTCCAGCGAGGACGCGGCCGCGCACCGGGTCTTCGTGGGCGAGACCGCGCTCAAGGTCCTGCGCGCCGCCCCCTGTCCGGTCACCGTCCTCCCGCGTGGCTACTACTGAGTAGTCCCTTTTGACCGGTTCCGGGGAACGGGTTGCCGCCCACCTTTTACCTCGGCTACATTCCGTCGAGATCGGAACGTGACCTTGAACCCCCCGGGCCGGGGACCGCGGCGCGTTCCGTCCCCCCGGTCGGGCGCCACCCTGCCCGGACGAGCGAGGTGCGGCAGGGAGCGACATGGACGCCATCGGCAAGAAACTGCTCGACATCGCCAAGAAGGAGCTCGGCTACACCGAGAAGGGCGACGGCTACACGAAGTTCGGCGACTGGTACGCCAAGAACGTCGACGGCGACCACGACGCCTACTTCAAGACCGCCCCCTGGTGCGACATGTTCCTCGCCTGGGCCGCCGACAAGGCCGACGTCACCGAGCAGGCCGGGCAGTTCGCCTCCACCGTCGAGCACGCCAAGTGGTTCAAGAAGCACGACGCCTGGGGCCACGACCCCGAGCCCGGCGCCATCGTCTTCTACGACTGGAACGGCTCCGGCGACATCGACCAGGTCGACCACGTCGGCATCGTCGAGAAGGTCGACGGCCACACGCTGCACACGATCGAGGGCAACGCCGAGGGCTACAAGCTCATGCGCAAGACCCGCGACATGGACACCGTCGTCGGCTTCGGCTACCCGTCCAAGATCAAGGTCGCGGCCAAGTACACGCCGAAGCACGCCGCCCCCGCCCCCACCGTCGACAAGATCGGCGACCCCGCCACCACGACGCACGCGCAGGAGCAGGAGCACTCCGCACCCCCCGAGCACCACCTGCCCACGCAGGAGGTCGTCATCGGCGGGATCCTCGCCTTCGTCCTCTGCGGCACGGTCGCCCTCGCCGCCGGCCGCGCCGCCGCCGCGAAGGCCCCCACCACGCCGCCGATCCGCGTGCGCAAGCGCGGCAAGCACCACCGCCCGTCCACCCCCGTCGCGCTCCCCGCCGACGTCACCCCGGCCGACCTCGACGCGGCCGACGCGGGCACCACCCTGATGCCCGCCCTCTCCCTCGCCGCCGCCCACGAGGCCGAGGACCGCGAGTTCTGGGGCCGCATCGCCCACCTCGAAGAGGACAAGGAACTCGACTTCTGGAACTCCCTGCACGCCGAGCTCACCGACTCCCCGCCCGCGCGGTACGCAACCACTCCAGGATTCCGCTAGAGTTGTCCATGCGAGCCCGGGGGGCGACCCCCGGACCGGCAGGCGGACGTGGCTCAGTTGGTAGAGCATCACCTTGCCAAGGTGAGGGTCGCGGGTTCGAATCCCGTCGTCCGCTCTGAGAGGCCCCGTCAGGCCTCGCTCTGGTGGAGTGGCCGAGAGGCGAGGCAACGGCCTGCAAAGCCGTGTACACGGGTTCAAATCCCGTCTCCACCTCGCAGCACACACAAGGGCGATTAGCTCAGTGGGAGAGCGCTACCTTGACACGGTAGAGGCCACTGGTTCAATCCCAGTATCGCCCACCACTCATGCCCAGGTCACAGTCAGGTGTGCGCCGGCGCGGTGTCACCCGCGTCAGGCAAGGTACCGCTCGGTCGCGCGCAACTCCTGGCCGCAGGGCGAATGAGAACTGTTCCGTCGCCCCGGCATGTGGTCGCATGCCGGGGCGGGTGCGGCCAGTACGGGTGAACACGACGTACCCGCAGCACGACCCGACGAAAGTGGTGACGCTCCACGCGCACCATCTGGACAACGCACAGCCGCTCCCCTGCGCGCTCCCCCCAGGTCAGGCACGATGTCCGGCCTGGGGATCGCGCATTTGCGGGAACGTCAATCGTCCTCGCGCCAGGGGAACACGTCGCCCGCCATGGCACGAGCTTTCATCAGCTGGTCGTCGTGGCCGCGGATCCGGTGCAGGAACGGGAAGTCGGTCGGCCGCACGGTGAGTTTGGCGACGGGCTTCACCGGAGCCGGATTCGCGGCCTGGGCTATCCGGACCTCGGTTTCGCCGAAGACGATCCGCGGCTGCGGCTCGAACCCGTCCGCGGACAGGAGGTAGACCGTTCCCTCGCGCCACGGTCGCCGTTCGAGGACGGACCGGGTGATCGAAAAGAAGTAGTACGGGCCGTCCTGGTCTTCGTTGAGCCGGATACACGCGGTGACCAACGTCATCGCGTACCCGACCCGATCGACGACCGCGAAGTACATCGGCCAGATGCCGTCCATCGCGGCGAAGACCGCCCGCCGGCCGCCGAATTCGGACGGGTCCGCCGGCCGGCGCGGTTCGAAGCACGTGATGCCGGAGTCGCCCGTTCCGTGGAGCACGAAGCCCGCTCGGTCGGCGGCATGGCAGAGGAACTGCCACTTCGGTGCCGGCAGCCGGTAGTCGATGGGCCGCGCCGGCCCCTCCTCGACGGCCTGGTCCAGCAGCCTGTCGAAGGCCGACGCCGTTCTCGGGTCCGGCCCGGGAGCAGGCCGGGACATCCAGTGCGCGGGCAGGTCGGCTCGCCGCTGCGGCGTGGGCCGCGTGCGCTCTGACACGGTTGATCCCCCTCGATGTCACGACTCCCAGGGAAGCCGCGCGGCGGCCCGGTTCGCGCGCACCGGGCGCCCGGTCCCCGCCGCCGCGCGTGCTTCGACTTCCTCGATCAACGTGGCGAGCGTCGGGTACCGGAACATGTCGACCATGCCGAGGGAGAGCCCGGCCCCGTCCAGGTCTGCGCGCACGGCGGCCAGGATGACCGAGGTGAAACCCGCCTCGAAGAAGTTGGTGTGGTCGGTCAGGGTGCGCCCCCGCGGGGCCCGGCTCGCGAACGCGGCTCTGATCCGCCGTTCGAGCTCCGTCACCGCCGGAGCTCCCGCTCGACGACGGCCATCACCGCAGCCTGGCTACCGTCCAGCAGCCAGTGGTCGCCGTCGACGAGTTCCATCCGGAAACCGGCGCTGGTCTGGGCCTCCCAAGCGCGCAGTTCCCCGGCCGAGCCGGTGCCGTCATCGCGCCCGGCCACCGCCACCACGGGCGTGCCCAGCGGTGGACCGTCCACGTAGCCGAAGCCGGACACGGCGGCGAAGTCGGCGCGCAGCGCGGGTTCGAATATCTCCCGGTAGTCCGGCTCCGCGGCGAGCGTCACCGGGAAGCCGCCGAACGACCGGACCCGCGACCAGAACTCGTCCGACGGCAGCGTGTGCAGGTCGGAGTCGGGTCGTACCAGGTGCGGCGCGGGGTAGGAGGCCACGACCAGCGCCACGGGCGGCGGCATGGCCCCGGCCTCGACAGCACGCGCGAGCAGGAACGCGATCAGCGCACCCGAGCAGTACCCGAAGAGCACGTAGGGCCGCGCCGTCCAGCGCGGGAGTTCGGCCGCGATGGCGGCGACGAGATCGTCCAGGTCGGTGATCGGCGGCTCGTCGAACCGCGCCTGCCGGCCAGGGGGGTTCAACGCCCACAGCCCGATGTCGCCGGGCAACAGGGCCGCGCAGCCGGCGAACGCCGAACACCCCGCGCCCGCCTGCGGCAGCGCGAGCACCCGGTACGGTCGCGAACCGTCGTCGTTCAGCGGGACGAACCACTGCGGCCCCAACGCCCGGTCGACTGACGATGAGGCTCGCACGGCACCTCCATACCGGTAGCACGCTGACCCGTCCATGCTCGCGAGCCGCGTGCTCGGCGTCATGTCCCGCAAACCCAGGACACCCCGCTGTCCCCTCTTCCCGGGGCATGCCGGCGAGGCGAATCCGCACTTACTGTGCGGCGAACAAGACTCGCCTTTCGGCAGCGTGACGCCACAACGAGAGGACGCGCGGTGGGTGACGAGCCAGGCTTTCCGGAACATGTGGCCGACAGGGTGGCCATCATCGGCATGGGCGTGCGGTTCCCCGGAGCGGCCGACACGACCCGGCTCTGGCGCAATCTCGAACAGGGCGTGCAGTCCTTCACCAGGCTCACCGACGAGCAGTTGCGGAGCGCCGGCGTCTCCGAGGAGGACATCGCCGACCCGGACTACATACGGGTCCGCCCCCTCCTGGACGAGATGGAGTACTTCGACGCGAAGTACTTCGGTTACAGCGCCAGACAAGCCCAGATAACCGATCCACAGCAGCGGCTGTTCCTAGAGGTGTGCAGCACCGCTCTGCAGGACGCCGGCTACGCCACCGGCGACGGCGGGCGCGACATCGGGGTCTACGGCGCCAGTGGGCCGGCCGAGTACCACTGGAAGAACGTGTTCCGGAACCAGCGGATCGTCGACGCCGTCGGCGACCTCGGCGTCGACCTCGGCAACCACCAGGACTACCTGGCACTGCGCGTCTCCTACGCCCTCGGTCTCACCGGTCCCGCGCTCTCGATCGCCACCGCGTGCGCGGGCTCGCTGGTCGCCACCCACCTGGCCGCGCAGGCGTTGCTGAACCGCGAGTGCGGCATGGCCATCGCCGGCGGGTCCCACGTCGTCCTGCCCTACCACCATGGACGGACGTGGACCGAGAACAGCATGTTCGCCCGCGACGGCAGGATCCGCGCCTTCGACGCGGACGCCGGCGGCACGAACTTCGGCACCGGTGCCGGCGCGGTGGTGCTCAAGCGCTATGCGGACGCGCTCGCCGACGGCGATCACATCCATGCCGTCCTCCTCGCCTCCGCCGTCAACAACGACGGGAGCACGAAGACCGGCTTCAGCGCACCCAGCGAGGGGGGCCAGCGGGCCGTGATCTCGCGGGCGCTCACCGCGAGCGGCGTCGCACCGGACACCATCGACTACGTCGAGGCGCACGGCACGGGAACGAGGGTCGGGGATCCGATCGAGGTCGCGGCGCTTTCGGCCGCGTACAGGCAGGCCGGCGCCGTCGGCGAGCACGCCTGCCCCATCGGGTCGGTCAAGACGAACATCGGCCATCTCGGCTCCGTCGCCGGTATCGCCGGGCTCATCAAGACCGTGCTGGCCATGCGAAACGGGTTGATCCCGGGCTCGCTCAACTTCGTGGCGCCCAATCCGGAGATCGACTTCGCCGAGACGCCGTTCTACGTCAACGCGGAGCTGGCGCCGTGGCGAACCGGTGACACGCCCAAGCGGGCCGCGGTGAGCTCGTTCGGCATCGGCGGCGGCAACGCGCACGTCATCCTTGAGGAGGCGCCGCCCGCGGTGCCGAGTGACCCCGGTCGCGCCTGGCAGATCCTGCCGCTGTCGGCCAAGACCGGGTCGGCCCTCGCGACCATGCGCACCGAGCTCGCCGCGCATCTGCGCGCCCACCCCGAGCTTGAACTCGCCGACGTCGCGCACACCCTGCAGGTCGGCCGGGCGCAGCTGGAGCGCCGCGACGCGGTGGTCTGCCAGGACCTCGACGACGCCGTCACCCAGCTCGACGATGCCATGCCCGTGCCGCCGGACACGCGAGGTCCCGCCTCGGTCGCGTTCCTGTTCCCTGGCCAGGGCGCGCAGCACGTGGGCATGGCCGAGGAGGCGTACCGGACGGAGCCGGTGTTCCGCGAGACGGTCGACGAGTGCGCGGAGCTGCTGGCGCCGCATCTGGGCTGCGACGTACGGGACGTGATGTTCGGCGAGCGCGGTCAGGACGTCGACGACACCGCGAAGGCGGACCGGCTGCGGCGAACCGAGCTGGCCCAGCCGGCCCTGTTCACGATCGAATACGCACTGGCCCGGCTGTGGATGAGCTGGGGCGTCGAACCGGCGACGATGGCCGGCCACAGCGTCGGCGAGTACGTCGCCGCCTGCCTGGCCGGGGTCTTCACGCTGCCGGACGCGCTGGAGCTGGTCGCGGCGCGAGGCAGGCTGACCCAGTCCATGCCGACCGGCTCGATGGTCGCCGTGCCGATGGCCGCCGACGGCCTTCTCCCGATGCTGCCGGACGAGCTGGACCTCGCGGCGGTCAACGGCCCCAGGGCCTGCGTCGTCGCCGGCCCGGCCGACGCCGTCACGGAACTGACCGAGTGGCTCGACGCGCAGGGCGTGCGCTGCCGGCCCCTCCACACCTCGCACGCCTTCCACAGCTCCATGCTCGACCCCATCGTGGAGCCGCTGCGCGACGCGGTCGCCAAGGTCCCGCTCAAACCCCCCTCGATCCCGTTCGTGTCGACCCTCACCGGCAAGCAGATCACCGACGGCGAGGCGGTCGACCCCGGCTACTGGGCGAACCACCTGCGCGGCACCGTCCGCTTCGACGCGGCCTGCCGGGAACTCGCGGCGACCGGGGCTGTGTTGCTCGAGGTCGGGCCCGGTCAGAACCTCACCTCGCTCGCCCGTCAGGCGCTGCCCAAGGCGGCGAACGCCGTGGCCTCGTTCGGCCGGCCCACCGCGACGAGCTCCGACGCCAGGTCACTGGCCGAGGCCACCGGACGGCTCTGGTCGCTCGGCGTCCCGATCGACTGGGCGGCACTGCGCGCCGGAGCCAGGCGCAAGCGCGTCTCCCTGCCCGTGTACCCGTATGAGCGGGAGCGCTACTGGGTGGAGCCCGATCCCCGCACCGGTGACGACGACTCGCGGTCACGGGAATCCGCCGGCGGCCCCGGCTACCTGCCGGTGTGGCGGCGCCGGCCGCTGCCCGCGTCCGGGCCGCCGTCCCGTCCGGCGGCCGCCGACTCGGACACCTGGCTGGTGTTCACACCGGCGGAGGGACCGGTCGAGGCGGTGTCCGCCGCGCTCGCCGCGCGGGGCGCGACGGTGGTCCGCGTCAGCGCCGGCACCCGCTTCGCGAAGCTCGACGACCACCACTTCGAGATCGTTCCCGGTCACCGTCCCGACTACGACGAGCTGCTCAAGGCCCTGGAGGCCGGACCCGGCAGGCCGACCTCCGTCCTGCACGGTTGGACGTCCGGCCGGTCACTCTGGGCAGGTCAGGACGACTTCTCCGCCGTCGACGAGATCCGCGACACCGGTTTCTACAGCGTCCTGTTCCTGTCGCAGGTCTGGCTGGCGCGCTGGCCGGACCGGCCCGTCGAGATCCGTGTCCTCACCAGCGGTACGTGCAACGTGTCGGGTGCGGAGCAGATCGACCCGGCCAAGTCGTTGCTGCGCGGCCCGTGTCGGGTCGTCCCGCACGAGTCGCCGACGATCACCTGCCAGCTCATCGACACATCCGCGGCGGATCTCGCCGACATCGAACCGCTGCTCACCGAGCTCGACACGCCGGTCACCGACAGGACGGTCGCCTTGCGATCAGGACGCCGGTGGGTGGAGGAGTACGAGCAGGCCGACCTCCCCGACCACACGGACGTACCTCGACTGCTCCGGCGGCAGGGCGTGTACCTGATCACCGGAGGTATGGGCGGGATCGGGCTGGAGACCGCCAAGGCGCTCGCGCGCGGCGTGGCGGCCCGGCTGATCCTGGTCGGACGCACGCCGCTGCCGCCGCGCCAGGACTGGGACACCTACCTCGCCGAGAACGGCGATGATCGCACGGGCGCTCGGATCCGCGGCATCCAGGAGGTGGAGAGGCTCGGCGGCGAGGTGATGACCTCCGTCGCGGACGTCGCGGACGAGGCCGCCATGCAGATGGTCGTCGACGCCGCGCGGGAGCGGTTCGGGCCCGTCAACGGCGTGTTCCACGCGGCCGGCGTGGCCGGCGGCGGCATGGCGCTGGTTCGCACGAGGGAGCAGGCGGAGCAGGTGCTCGCACCGAAGGTCGAGGGCACACTGGTGCTCGACCGGCTGCTCGGGCAAGAGATCGACGTGCTCGTGCTGTACTCCTCGATCGTGTCGGTCAGCGGTGACTACGGCATGGTCGACTACTGTGCGGCCAACGCGTTCCTCGACGCCTACGCCCAGGCACGCCCGCCCGCGCACTGCCCTACGATCTCGGTCAACTGGTGCGGCTGGGCCGACGTCGGCATGACGGTGGACACCCGGGCCGACGCGCCCGAGGGTTTCCGGGCGCTGGAGGCCGGGCGCGAGAACCCCCGGCCCACCCATCCCCTGCTCGGTCATCGGCTGCCCGGTGACGAGATCGCCTTCTCCTCGCGGATAGACCCGGAGTGCCACTGGGTGCTGTCCGACCACCGGATGAACGGACACGCCGTCTACCCGGGTGTCGCTTACGTCGAGTTGATCCGGGCCGCGTACAACACGGCCGTGCGGCCGGGCCCCGTCGAACTCCGCGACCTGATCTTCACCCGGCCGCTCGCCGTCGACGGGCCACGTGAGCTGCGCGTGGTCGGGCGGCCGAGCGGGCCGACCGCCATCGACTTCACCGTGATCAGCCGGCCGGCCGACGACCTCGGCGCGCCGTGGGAACGGCATGCCTCGGGCACCGCCGACGCCGCGACGGACACCCAGGCGCCGCCGCGGCGGGATCTGGCCGCGCTGCGCGCGCAGTGCGACGTGGCCGGCTACCGGCCGGCGCTGGACGACCCGGAGTCCCCGGTGACGTTCGGCCCGCACTGGCACGTCATCGACCGGGTACACGCGGGCCGCGGCCAGCACCTCGTCGAGCTGGCGATCCCCGGCGGCCTCGACGGCGACCTCGACGAGTTCGTGCTGCACCCGGCGCTGCTCGACGGCGCGACCGGCCTCGGTCTGGACCTTCCGGATCTCAGCGGGGACGGCCGAGGCTTCCTCCCGCTGGCGTACGGCCGGGTGCTCGTTCGCGCCCCGCTGCCGGCCAGGGTGTACAGCCACGGCGTACCGCGCGGGGTCGCCGTCGCGGGCCGGGACATCGCGAGCTTCGACTTCTCGATCATGGACGAGGACGGATGCGAGCTGGTCGCCATCGAGAACTACTCGGTTCGAGGCATCGAGACCGCCGCCGTCCACGGCGCACTCGGCGACCGTCCCACGAGTTCCGTGATCGACCTGCCGGCCACCGCGCGCCCGGCCACCGCGGAGTTGCTGCTGGCTCCGGACCACGGCATCGAGCTGACGTGGCGGATCCTCAACGGCGGCCGGGAAGCCCAATATGTGATCAGCACGGAGCCACCGGCCGCGCGGGCGGACCGCATCGCGGGACTCGCGGCGACCATCGCGACGGCGGGAGGCGGGCAACTCGCCGGGACCGCCCGAACACGGCGGCACGCTCCGGCGGTCGACCTCGAAGCCGTCACCGAGACCGAGCGCGGTCTGCGCCGGCTCTGGATGGACGCGTTCGGCATCGACCAGCTCGGCCTGGACGAGGACTTCATCGAGATCGGCGGCAACTCGCTCGTGGCGGTACAGCTGGCGGTCCGGATCAAGGACATGCTCAATGTCACCGTGTCGGCGACCGTGGTCCTGGAGTACCCGACGGTGCGCACGCTGGCCCAGTTCGTCGACCAGTCCATCGCAGCGCAGCAGCAGGCCGTCCTGAACAGGTGAGCGGTGGCATGAACGAACTCGAAGTCCCGACGATCCCCAACGCGCCCGCCGACGGCGGCCAGGCAGGCGTGCGGGTGAGCGCGGCAAGGGCCCCCGAGGCGCCCGGTCGGCCGACACGAGCGCAACGGCCAACGGCCGCGGCGACGGTCATCGGCCATGGAACCGACGCACTGATTCACGACGGAGTATGAACCGCGCGGAGCGGGGCTACTGGACAAGGGAATTGGGAGTGTCATGAAGGCAAATTACTCGGTAGCGCTGACGCCCATCTTCGAAGACGACTACGAGCTGCTGTCGATGTGGTCGTCGTCGCCGAGCTGGGTCTATGCGTCCGGGACGAGGCAGTTCATGAGCCCGGGTGAATTCAAGAGGTTCACCAAGCAGGTCAAGGACACGTTCCTGATCGTGCGGACACGTGAGGGCCAAGCCATCGGCACGGTCAGCTACCGGAACATCGGAGCTCCGGGCAACTTCGTCGTCGGCTCGATGATCGGCGACGCCGAGATGTGGGGCATGGGATTCGGCGTGGAGTCGGTCATGCTTCTCGTGGACATACTCTTCAATTCGAAGAACGCACACCGGGTGGAGTTCACGTGCGGCCTGTACAACAAGGGCGCCATCCATAACTTCTGTTCCGGGTTCATGCAGATAGAAGGAATACTCCGCGATTACTACTTCATCGACGGGACGTACTACGACGCCGTCATCGGCTCGATCCTCCGCGATGAGTACTACTCCATGATGCCCGCCTCGCAAACCGTGCCGACCGAAGAAAAGGACGAGGCGAGAAAACTTCTCGACGAATATCTCCAGAGCCATCCCATCGCGTTGCGGCAGGAGCAGATGTAGCATGCGACAGCAGGATCCCGCATCGGCCGGCGGGCACGCCAACGGCGGCCACGACAATCTTCGTCAGATCTTTCCCGGCGAGGGTCGGATATACGCGGTGACCGATGACGAATGGGTCGGGATCGCGTCCGGTCACTACGGTCTGGAACACGTGCCGCTCTCCGAGGTGGAAACGATTCCGCCGGGAGCGAATGTGGTCCTGTTCCTGCGGCACAGCCTCGTGAGCGTCGAGCTCCGGCGAATGTTCCGCGAGTTCCGGGTCCTCACCGTCCCGATCGCCAGCTTCGATGCGTCCCTCGAAGCGGCTCTCTACACCCAGAAGCTCACCATGGCGACCGATTACGCCACGGCCTGCCGGCACTCTCGATATTGGATCGAGAACTTGCAAGAGCAGACCGGTCGGCTCGTGTTCTACGACGGGGCCCTTGACGAGGGTGGAAACGAGCCGGGACGCACGGGGACGGCGAACCTCGAACCGGGGCGGCAGCGGACGCACATCGTCTGTTCCTTGGCCGACAGCATGAGCATCGACGCCCTGCCCGAACCGACGATCGACGTCGGCCAGTGGGTCGGGGTGGGGAGTTACTGCGAGCTCGCGCTGAACAACAGACCTCTGTCCGGCCGGCCGAGTCCGTTCACGATCGAGGGCACGGTCGTCGCCGCCGGTGCGCTCGTGGCACGCCATCCGCGTTTCACGCGGCAAGGCGACGCGAGGATCCGGGCCGCGGAACGGCTCCGTGCCGAGCTGGTCGAACGCGCCCCGCTGGTTCTGCGGATGGAGGCGAACGTGCTGACCAGCCTCCAGGCCGGTGGAAAGGACTTCACCGAGGCGCTCCGCGAGGTGACGAACCCGGAGCTCGGGCTGCAGGCCATGGAACTGGGGATCGGCACCAATCAGGCCGTGCTGCCCCAGGTGGACTGGACAGTGAACTCGCAGCTCAACGAGGGGGCCGGTCCCCTGCACATCGGCTTCGGCGAGGGCATAACCGGCGCCCACATGGACTTCGTCGTCGCACAGAGTACGCACAGTTTTCAGCCTGCGGGCTGAATCCGATCCAGCCCCTCGCGGGTCGGACAAACCCTGGGAAGGAGGTGACATTATGGGCGACAGCAAGCGGAGCGTCGAACTGAATTCGCAGTCCTGGAACATCAGTGACGAAGCGGAGAATGCAGAGTACGACGCCGCGGAGAATGCTGAAGACGCGGAGTTCTCCCACCTCTACGCACGGCCCTAGCCGCTGCGCCGCGGGGGTGGCGACGGCGGTTCCGTCGTCGCCCCCGCGGACTCGGCACCGCCGACTCCCGCGCATGCGGGACGATCGCGGGGCACGGCATGGGTGCATGCACGGCGTCGCCGTTCCATGCGGCGGATCATTTCGTTCACTACCGGAGGTTGAGCGCACGTGGTCGATCGCACAGGGGACGCGTTCGCCGTGATCGGCATGGCATGCCGTTTTCCCGGCGCCCGCAATGTGGACGAATTCTGGAAGAATCTCACCGACGGCGTCGCGTCGATCTCCACGCTGACCGATGACCAACTGCGTGCGGCCGGGGTTCCGGACGAATATGTCCAGGATCCAGACTATGTGCGGGCCGCCTCGGTCCTTGATGACATGGAACTGTTCGACGCGGACCTCTTCGGGGTGGGCCCGCGAGACGCCGAGATGCTCGATCCGCAACATCGAGTGTTCCTGGAGATCTGCCACACCGCGTTGCAGCACGCGGGCTACGACTCGGGGGTCTTCGGCGGCCGGGTCGGCCTCTATGCAGGAGCCCGCCACAACGAGTACCTGACGCAGAACGTGCTCGCTAACCGGGCCTTCATGGAGGCGGTGGGAGAAGCGCGCGTACTCTTCGCGAACCACCTCGACTACCTCGCGACGGGCGTGGCGTACCGGCTTGACCTGCGGGGGCCGGCGCTCAACGTGGTCACCGCCTGCTCGACATCCCTGGTGGCCGTTCACATGGCGTGTGAGGCGCTTCGCAGCGGGCAGTGCGAGATCGCGCTGGCCGGCGGGGTGGAGATCCGGCTCCCGGTCGGCGGCTACTTCTACACCGCGGGCGCCGGGTTCTTCTCCCCGAACGGGACGGTGCGCCCGTTCGACGCCAACGCGAACGGCACGGTGTTCGGCTCCGGGGCCGGAGCCGTGGCGATCCGCCGGCTGAGCGATGCCCTCGCCGACCGCGACACGATCCACGCGGTCATCGCCGGTTCGGCGGTGAACAA
This sequence comes from Actinomadura sp. B10D3, assembly GCF_039871695.1. Taxonomy (NCBI): domain Bacteria; kingdom Bacillati; phylum Actinomycetota; class Actinomycetes; order Streptosporangiales; family Thermomonosporaceae; genus Actinomadura; species Actinomadura sp. B10D3. Next base: position 91,460 of record NZ_JBDPLY010000010.1, on the reverse strand, counting down.
CGACGGCTCGGGGAAGACCGCGTTGATGACCCCCGCCGTCGACGGCCAGGCGGCCGTCATCGAGGCCGCGCTCGCCGCCTCGGGAGTCGAGCCGGCCGACGTCGGGTTCGTCGAGGCGCACGGCACCGGCTCGATGGTGAGCGACCCGATCGAGGTGGCGGCCCTGGACCGCGCCTACCGGCGCGACGGCGCGCAGGGCGCATCCTGCGCCCTGGCCTCGGTGAAGGGCAATGTCGGCCACCTCGGAGCCGCGGCCGGGGTCTGCGGCCTGATCAAGACTGTGAGGTGCGTCGGCGAAGGCCTGCTCCCCGCGAGCCTCAACTTCACCGAGCCGAACCCCCGGATCGATTTCGAGTCGAGCCCCTTCTACGTGGTCGATGAGCTCACCAAGTGGCGCGGCAACGGCGACCGGCGACGCGCGGGGGTCAGCGCCTTCGGTGTCGGTGGCACGAACGCACACGTCATTCTCGAGGAGCCGCCGGACGCCCGCCCCCGGGAACGGCGTCCGCGACCGTACCGGCTGCTGACGCTGTCCGCCCACACCGCCTCGGCGTTGGACACGTCCGAGCGCGAGCTGGCCGGGCACCTGGCCGGTGCGTCCGACGACCTCGCCGACATCGCTTACACACTGAACGTCGGGCGCGCGGACCGCGCCGCGCGCCGGGTACTCGTCGCACGGGACAACGCGGAGGCCGTCGCCCGCCTGCGCGACAGGAGCCCGGGCCGCGCGGCGACCACGGTTGCCCGAGCCGGCGAGCACGAGGTCGCGTTTCTCTTCCCCGGGCAGGGGGCGCAGTACCCCGGGATGGCCCGGGGCCTCTACGAGGACGACCCGGATTTCGCCGCTCACATCGATCGGTTCTCCGCCCTCCTCGCCGAATCGCACGGCCTGGACCTAACCGGACAGCTGTTCCCCGAAGCGGCCGATGACCAGGCGGCGGCTCGGCTCGCCAGGACCTCGGCGGCTCAACCGGCCCTCTTCGCAGTGGAGTACGCGCTCGCCCGGCTGCTGGAAAGGCGCGGGATCGAACCGTCCACGATGGCCGGGCACGGCATCGGAGAATACGTGGCGGCCTGCCTCGCCGGAGTGATGGACGCCGACGACGCCATCCGGCTGGTCGCAGATCAGGGACCACTCGTCCAGTCGCTGCCCGGCGACTCCATGCTCGCGGTAGAGGCGAGCGAAGAAGCGCTCCTGCCGCTGCATCCGATCCTCGAAGCCTTCCGCGAGCGCGTCCGCGCCGTACGTCTGGGGCCGCCGCACAAGCCGTTCCCGTCCAACGTCACCGGCACCTGGATCACCGCCGAGGAAGCCACGGACCCGGAGTACTGGGTCCGGCAGTTGCGTGGCCGCGTGCGCTTCACGCAGATGCTTCGCCTGCTGGCGGACAAGGGGACATACGTCTTCACCGAGGTCGGACCTGGGCGGGCGCTCGACGACCTCGTCCGCGCACACGCCGTCCCGGAGGCGGGACCGGCGCCGATGGTCGTGTCCGCCATGCGTCGCGCATCGGACGATCGCCACGATTCCGCCGTGTTCTTGGAAGCGATCGGCCGGATATGGGAGGGCGGAGCATCGGTCGACTGGGAACGGTTCTGGTCGGACGACCTCCCTGGACGCGTTCCGCTGCCCACCTATCCGTACGAGCGGCGACGCTTCTGGGTCCAGGCGGAGGAAGACGACTCCCAGGTGACCGATGACGGCGGGCCGATCTACGTCCCCACCTGGCGGGAGACGCCGCCACCGGAACCGGCGCCGCTTCCCGCCGCCGACCCGCACCGGGCATGGGTCGTCTTCCGGCTCCGCGCGGAGCCGGTCGCCGGTGAGCTGATCCGCCGACTGCGCGATACCGGACAAAATGTGATCGTCGTCGAACCCGGGACCGAGTTCGCGGCGGAAACGGGTGGCCGCTACACGATTCGCGTTGATCAACGCGCCGACCACGCTCGGATAGTCACCGACCTCGTGGACGCCGGATACACCCGCGTACGGGCCGTCCATGCCTGGGGTTTGGGGAACCGGTCGGTGGACGTGAGCGAGCATGCCCATGCTCGCAGGCTGCTCAACGAGGGTCTGTTCAGCGTGCTGCACGTGATGCGGGAGGCGGCGCTGGCGAGCGCCACGCTCACGGCTCACTTCTCGGTGATCACGAGCGCCGTGCAGGACGTGGCCGGCGACGGGCGCGTGGAGCCCGCGAAGTCGAGCGTCCTGGGGCTGGTCGATGCGGGCTCCCGGGAGCTCGCATCGGTCGCCTGCCAAAGCCTGGACGTCGGGTCCGGCCACCCCGAGATCCTCGCTGCCCGGCTGTTCGAGGAACTCACCGCACCGACGTTCGAACGGCAGGTCGCCTTTCGCGGCCGGAAGAGATGGGTCCCCGCCCACTCCGCCCTCCGGTTGAACCCGACCGGCACCGTGGACGGTGTACTGCGGGAGCGCGGTGTATACCTCATCACCGGAGGGTTGGGGGAACTCGGCCTGGAGCTTGCCCGGCAGCTCGCCCACGCCGTGCGTGCGCGGCTGGTACTGCTCGACCGCACAGGCTTGCCGGATCGCTCGGAATGGCCGCGGCTCCTTGCGAGCGGCGACGATGGGTCGATCGTGCGGCGTATCCGCGGCGTCCAGGCTGTGGAAGAGGCGGGCGGCGCCGTTCTCGTCTGTTCCGGAGACGTCACCGACGAGGCGCGCATGCGCGAGGTGCGCGGGGCCGCAATGCGCGAGCACGGCCCGGTGGACGGGGTGTTCCACCTTGCCGGGATCGTCCACGGGGGCCTGCCGGAAGCCCGCACCCGCGAGGCGGCCGAGAGGGGGTTCACCACAAGGGTGACCGGCATGTACGTGGTCGACGAGGTGTTCCACCCGAAGCTTCTCGTGCTCCACTCGTCACGAGCGGAGATGGCCGACGACTACGTGCAGACCGCTCATGCCGGAGCGAATTCGGTAATGGACGCATACGCCCAGGCGCAGTGGGCGTCCGGCCGCCATGTGGTCTCCATCAACTGGCCAGATCGGACGGCGGCCGGATCGGTCCCGGGGAGCGGACCTGTCCCGGGAGACGAAGGGTTGCTGCGGGTCATCCTCGACAGCGGCGTGGGGCCGCAGGTGGTCGTATCCCCGGGCAATCCGGCCGAGCGAGAGCGGAGCGCGCACCGGCGAACGCCGGCCGCGGCGGCGAGTGAGCCGAGACCGGAGTCGACCGCGGTCGACCGCCGGCACCTCGCAACGCCTCACCGGGCGCCCGAATCGGTGGCGGAGCGCGCTCTCGCCCGGCTCTGGCAGGAGGCGCTCGGGGTGGCGAGGGTGGGCCTGGACGACAACTTTCTCGATCTCGGTGGAAACTCGGTGATCGCGGTCCGGCTGGTGCACCGCATGTCGGAGTACTTCCAAACGCCGCTGTCGGTGAGACGCGTGTTCGCCGCCCCCACCATCCGGCAGCTGGCCGCCGAGCTCGACGGAGCTCCGGATCCGGAAGGCAGTGATGGGACATGACGTTCGCGCGACGGCCGCTCATCGTCTCGCCGCGATACTTCAGCGCCGGCGAGCTGATCGAACGGGTGCGGACCGCCGACCATATGGGCGTCGACGAGATCTGGCTCGAGCAGCAGCCGGACCAGCGGGACGCGACCGTTTTCGCCGCCGCCTACCTGAATGCCGTCCCCACCGTCCGGGTGGGCACCGCCGTGCTGCCGGTGTATGCCCGCCATCCGGTGTCGATGGCCCAGTCGGCGGCCAGCCTGGCGGAGGTGTCCGGCGGCCGTTACATGCTCGGCCTCGGCTTCAGCCACCAGTTCATCAACGAATTCGTGCTCGGCCACAAGCAGGGACCGCCCATCCGGGTGATGCGCGAGTACCTGTCCATCGTGCGGGAGCTGATCACGACCGGCTCGGTCGACTGGGACGGCGAGGTCTTCACCGCCCACGCGCAGTACACCAGTCCGCGCCTGCCGGTGCCGTTCTACCTCGCCGCGCTCAGGCCGCAGATGATCCGGCTCGCCGTCGAGTTCTGCGACGGGATCCTCCTTCTGCTGTGCTCGCCCCGCTACATCCGGGAGCACGTCATGCCCGTCGTGCATGAGGCGTGCGCCGAGTTCGGCAAGAGCGCGGACGAGTTCCGGGTGCTGGTCAATCTCCCGGCCTACAGCGGAAGCGAGGTGGCGGACCACCGGGCCCAGTGGGCGAAGTACGTGACGTCCTACCGGATGCTGCCGTACTACCGGTACGTGCTGGACATCAATGGCAGGCACGACCCAGAGGTCTTGTCATTGATCGGGAGCCGGGAAGAGATCCGGGACCGGCTCTGTGAGTACCGGACGAGCGGATGCGTGCCTGTACCGCAGCCGATCGGCGCGTCCGTCGACGAGTTCGCGCAGACCGTCGAGGACTGCTTCCTGGACTGAATCCCGCCCTGGCCCACCGACCTCCAGGAGCTCAGATGGTCACCCTGTACTGCACCGCACCCTGGGTGCGAGAGCGAACGCCGGCCGGCCTCGACCACCTCAACGAGGTGCCGAAGTGGGCGGAGCGGGCCGGCGTACGCGGCCTGCTGCTGTTCACCGACGGCGAGTCGATCGACCCGTGGGCGGCGGCCCAGTACATCCTCGAACGGACCGAGGAACTCGTGCCGCTCGTCGCGGTGCAGCCCGCCTACCTGCACCCGTACAGCGCGGCCCGGATGGTCACGACCATGGGCACCCTTTACGGGCGCGGGGTCGACCTGAACCTGATCACCGGAGGCTACCTGCCGGAACTGTATGCCTACGGCAGCTTCCTCAAGCACGACGAACGCTACGAGAGGTTGCTCGAATACGGCACGATCATGGGCAGGCTCATCGGCGGCGAGCAGTCTTACACGCACCGCGGGAAGCACTACGAGTTCATCGGTGCGACACTGCACCCCGCCCTGCCGGAGGGATTGGAGCCGCGGATCTTTGTCGCGGGGAACTCGCCGGCCGCCGTGAGGACGGCGGCCGCGCTCGACGCCACGAGGCTCACCTACCCGCACCCGCCGTCCGAACACGACGGCGGCTCCGTCCCGTCCGGCAACACGGGAATCCGTATCGGCATCATCGCGAGGGAGACGAGCGCCGAGGCTTGGCGCATCGCCCTCCGGCGCTATCCCGAGAATCCGGCCGGGCGGACGATGCGCGAGTTCACGGCGGGCAACTTCGACGCCGACTGGCACAGCGGCCTGTGGAAGGCATCCGGCCGCCCGACGGACGCCACCGGGGCGTACTGGCTGCGTCCGTTCCGCCTGGTGCACGAGTTCTGTCCGTACCTGGTCGGCAACTACGAAGAGGTCGCAGAAATCCTCCTGCAGTACTTGCGGCTGGGCGTCACGACGGTGATCCTGCACTGTCCGGAGGTCGAGGAGGACGTGTTCCACGCCATGGCGGCGGTACGGCGAGCGGAAGACCTCGTTCCCTCATGAGCGGCCCCGCGAGCCTCGGCCGGACGGTACCGCAGGAAGAGGACGACCTTGTCCGTGCGGTGCTCGACGTGTGGTCCGCGGTAGTGGACCCCGGCGAGGTCCACGCCGACCTCAGCATGGTCCAGGGCGGCCTGACAGTGGACGACGCGGTCGAGATCGTGTCGCTGCTGAACCAGTGGCTCGGATCGAACCTCACCGTCGAGCTGCTGTTCGTGTTGCGCACTCCGCGCCGGGTCGCGGAGGTGCTCCGGTCACGAGGAGTCGTGCCGCCGCCCGGCGGCCGCCCGGCGCCCACCACGGCGGCGCCGCGTGGAACCAGGACAGAGTCCGTGCAGGGCTGGCAGGGCTACTGGGAGACCACCTACCGGTTCTCGGGCGCGAGCGCCGAGGACGGGTTCAACACGGCCGGCTGGTTCAACCACGACACGCCGACGTCGATACCTCCGCAGCACATGCGGGAGTGGGTGGACACCACGGTCCGGCGTCTCGGCGCGCTGTCGCCGCGGCGCGTGCTCGACATCGGGTGCGGCGCCGGCCTGATCATGAGCCGGCTGGCCGCTCGCTGCGACCGCTATCTGGGCCTTGACTTCTCGCTTGAGGCGATCGAGCGCGCGCGGAGGCTGACCAGCGCCGACCCCGCGTTGGCCGCCGTCGAGCTGCTGCACGCCGACGCGCGCTCGGCCGGCCGGATCACCGGTCCCTTCGATCTGGTCCTGCTCAACTCCGTGATCCAGTACCTGCCGAGTGTCGAGCATCTCCACGAGGTCATCGACAGTGCGACCCGCGCGCTGGCCCCGGGCGGGGCGTTCTTCCTCGGTGACATCGTCAACCGCGACCTGTCCCAAGCGTGCCAGGTGATGAAGCTGGCGACCGGCGGCCCGGCCGAAATCACCGCGGGGGAGTTCCGGCGATCGGTGCGGGCGGCCATGGCACGGACCACCGAGCTGCATCTCGCCCATGCCGACCTGGACCGGATCGCGAGCGGCCTGGGGTCCGGGTTCTCCGTGCGCACGCTGGTCCGGCGGGGACGGGCACCGACCGTGATGAACAGGTTCAGGTTCGACGCTCTGCTGTCCGCCACCGGGCGGGACGCCCGGGCGGCGGAACGGCGGCTGGAATGGCGACCGGGCGGGCCCTCGCCGCTCGAAACGCTGACGGCCTGCCTCGACGATCGGGTGGAGAGCCTGATCTTGCGATCGGTTCCGGACGCGCGCACCCGCCACGCCGTGCGGCTCGCCGAGGAGATCGACGCCGCCGCCGAACGCGAGACGCTCGGCCGGATCCGGCGGCGGGTCGTGTGGACCGAGTCCATGCACCCGGAGGACGCATGGGCCCTGGGCGAGGCGCGCGGGTACGGGGTCGCGGTCTCCCCGAGCGCGTCGATCGGTCACGTCGACATGGCGTTCGCGCTCGGCCGCGGCGAGTGGGCGGCCGCGACCCTGCGATGAGCTCCGGCGAAGTGTCCCCGAATTCGGCGACGTGCCGCAGCGGGCCGGCTCCGACACGATGCGAAGAAGCGAGGAAACGAGGCAAAATGCAGGATGTGTCGCAATCGGCACGTTCGTTCCCGATGTACGTGCAACGCGAGCTGATGACGCGCGAGGAGTGCCGCGAGCTCCTGTACACGGCGGACGCGTTCGATCTGTGGGTCGACTACGAGGTTCCGGCGGACGCGGTCGGGCATGTGGTGCGGCAGAGCATCTTCGATCTCCGGACGCACTTCGACGACCTCCACGAGCGGACGCTGCGCTTCCTCGCGGAGCTGAACGACGAGTGCTGGGGATTCGGCCTCGACGGCTGGCACCAGCCGTTGCGTGTCGCGCGGTATCTGCCCGGCTACCGCCACGACTGGCACACCGACTACACGGACGCCGACGCGAGCAAGCTGGCCTTCTCGATGCCGCTCAACGACGACTACCAGGGCGGCGACCTCCAGATCCTGGAGGCGGAGCCGATCGACCAGAAGATCGGCCGAGCGGTCGTCTTCCCCGCGTTCCAGGGCCACCGGGTCACCCAGGTGACCGCCGGCTCCCGCTACACGTTGCTGGGCTGGCTGACCGGTCCCCGGTTCGTGTGAATCCGGATGCCGCCGGCCGTCGAACTGTTCACATCCATCGCACGACTGCGCGCCTGCCATTCCGAGCTGCCCATGGCCGACCAGAACCTGCGCGAGCTGGAACGGGTCGAGCGCCTGCGGCGGTTCAGCTCCATGACCACCATGTACCTGACCGCGCGCACCGGCTCGGGCGTCCACGGTCTGCTGCCGCTGTACCCGACACCACGGTCCGCGCTGCCGGAAGAGACCGTCGCGCGACTGTTCCAGGAGGCGACCGACCCCGCGTGGCGGTCGATGATGTTGATCGGGTCGGACGCCACCGCGCCGAACAGCCTGGTCTGCACGCCGGGCACGGCGGCCGCGCTGGTCGAGGAGGCGGTGGCGATCAGTGTCCGCCACTCACCCGACCTGGTCTGCTTCCCGCACCTGAGCGAGGCGCAGCACGCCGCGATCCGACCATGCCTGGCAACGGATCCCGAGTTCAGCGGGGAGCGTGAGGAGGCCTACTTCGACCTGCGGTACGACTCGTTCGACGAGTACGTCATGTCGCTGCCCCGGCGGCGCCGATCCCACATCCGCCGGGAACGCCGGCTGTTCCAAGAGTCCCGCATCACCCTGCGCGAGCTGCCGCCGGCGGAGGTCGTCCACCTGGAGCCCTACCTGACCGGAGTGGAAAGCCGGTACGGGGTGCCGCCTCGGCCGGAGCTGCAACGGCTGTACCTGCGCACCACGGCACAAGCCATGGGCGACCGCGGCACCGCGCTGGTGGCGTTCGCCGACGACCGGCCCATCGCGTTCACCACCCTGTGGGATCTCGGCTCCGTGTGGCGTACGCGGGTCTGGGGATGTGACGACACGCATCCGCTGGTCCGTGAGGCCGCGGCCTACTTCAACCTCATGTACTACGAGCCGATCGTCCGGGCCGCCGCGGCCGACGCGCGGCGGTTGTACGTCGGGACCGGAACGATCGAGGCCAAGACCCGCCGCGGGGCCGGGGTGCGCCGGCTGCGCAGCATCGGCTGGACACCCGATCACTCCCGGTCCCGGGGCCGATCGACCGCGACGAGCCTGAACTCGGAGGTGTAGCGCGCACCGCCGCCGTCGCGCAACCACAGCTCGTCCGGTGCGGGCAGCATCTCCACCAGGTCGATCGGCGCGTCCGGGGCCGCGCCCCGGATCGCCCTGGCCAGGTTGTCCACGAGCAGCGGGGCAGCGAAGTCCACGTGGAACGGTTTGGCCGCCGCCGGGGTCCGCACGAAGACGTACCGCGGCATTCGCGCCCGTTCGGCGAAGGCGCGCATCCGGTCGTGCCCCGGATCCTCGCGCCGCCGCGCCGGAGTCCCGAACTCGCCGGCCCGGAAGCGCCAGCTCCTCCGGCACACGACCAGGTCCCCCAGGGCCACCCTGGGCGCGAACCGGCTCGGCGGCCGCAGCCGGAACAGGTTGACCGCGAGCGCGGTGACGAACTCGCCGTAGCATTCGAGCACCGGCGCGGCCCAGCCGTCCCGCTCCGCCGTGGCCATCAGCCGCCCGCCGGCCTCGGTCACCGACAGCGCGGTCGCCGGCGTGCTGCCCGCACCGGACGGGTGGCCGTCGTCGGCACCGTAGGACCAGTAGCGGTACCGGCCGGGCGGGTCCAGTGCGGGCGGCGGGTAGGTGCGCGGCCCGACCTCCGGGGACGAATTGGGGTAGACGGGCATGACCCGTCCCGGAGGCGTGTTCGCGACGAGCGCCACCAGCTCCGACTCGTCGTCGGCCTGTGTGCGGAAGACCCGGCTCTCCAGGGTGTTGAGGGCGACGTGCAGTTCGCCGAGGACCCACCGCGCGCCACCGCCGGCGCGGCGCAGCATCAGGTCGGGACTGTGGGTCAGCGCGGCGGCCCACAGCCGCCCGCTCGCGGGGAACAGCGTGTCGGCGCGGCGCCTGGCCTCCCCCACGTCGAGTTCGACACCGGCCGCACCGTCGGCCGCACCATCGGACAGGATCTGTGCCCAGCGCAGTTGGAAGTCGGCCACGACCGGGTCCAGCAGGTCGTTCCCCTGCGCCAGCACGTCGGCGGAGGCGAACTGGAGGTCGGCGAGCGAAACGCGGGCCGAGCCGGAACGCAGCCTGCGGTACCGCCGGCCCAGCTCCTCCTCGACGGTCTCTCCCACCTGGCCGGCCAGCCACCTCGCGCTGTCGAGCAGGATGCCGAGCGGGGCCGCCAGACCGTCCAGCAGCTCCGCGCCCAGCTCGACGTCGAGATCGCGGCGGCAGTCGAGGTAGACCGGGGTCCGGCCCCCCGACGTCCGCCGCGGCGCGGTGACGGCACGGTGACCGCCGCCTGCCGCCACCCGCGCGCGGAGCCGGGCGAGCTGCTCGTGCACCGCCATGGCGCCGCTCGCCGAGGCCACTGCGCGGCGGGCCACGTCCAGGGAGTCCAGGGTGGAGAGCAACACGTCGCGCTCGGCGCAGTCGGGCAACGCACGCACCTGGTCGCGGAGATGCCGCTCGGGGCGGGCGTCGAGCGGAACACGGAACCCGATCCGCACCATTCCCTCGTCGGCCAGCCGGTCCAGCGCCGCGACCGCGGCGGGTCCGAAGCGCGACTCCACCTCACCGACGGATCGAACCTCTCCCAGCACCCCCGCGATCTCGGCCGCCGCCGCGTCCAGCGCCACCGGGGGCCGGTGCGGCCGGAGAATCGACCCGTCCACCACAGAGCAGGACGGGTTCGGCCGAACCGGCAGATGGCGGCGCAGTACGGGGTCGGCGGCCCAGGCCGCGGCGATCGCCTCGATCGCCCACACCTCGAAGAAGACCTCGGACCGCCGGACACCGAAGCCGCCGGACACCGAGGTCGTGCCGGGCGACCACCGCGCCCAGGACACCGGGCCGAAGAACCCGATGGTGTCGTTCTTGGCGCAGTAGCGCTGCGCATAGCGGGCGATCAGCGTATCCCGTCGATCCATTCTGGACAGGCGGGGGCTTTCGCCGTGCGCCAGCGCGCGGACGTAGTCGCCGACCCAGTTGTCGATCGCGGGCGGGTTCTGCCACGCCAGGGCTCTCAGCAGGACGTCGTCCAGGAGCAGGCGGTCGACCGCCGCCCGCGATCGGGCACGCAGTGCCGCGTCGCGCTCGGCTCCCGGAGGCATCGCCAGTTCGGCGGCGGCCGCCAGCGGGGCGAGCCGGTCGTAGGGCAGGCCCGCCGAACGCAGCGCGGCCAGCGGCCACATCGACCACCCGCGGTCGAGGTCGACCAGCCCGGCGCCCGGCGCGGCCGACGGTGCCGAGGTCACGGTGTCCATAGCCACGATCACCAGATCATGGTCGGAGCACGGAACCGCGACAAGTCACCGTTATCCGGGACCTGGCGGGTCGCTGCCCCGTGAACAGGTGACAGGTGACCGGCGGGCGCGGCCCGGAAAATGGGCACGTTCGGCAAACCATCGACGTTGCGAGCGGTACAGCCTGTGAACGAGACCCAGGAAGGCCGATGGACACCGCTGCCGCGCGGCACGGCGTCCGGCGGCGGTCCGGCGATCACCGTGCGAGATCTTCGCAAGTCGTTCACCGTCCCGGTCCGCGACACCGGCCTCGGCGCGGCCATCGCCGGCGTGGTACGCCGCCGCACCCGCCGGGTACTCGCGGTGGACGGGGTCTCCTTCGACATCCAGGCCGGCGAGATCGTCGGGTTCCTCGGCCCGAACGGTGCGGGCAAGACCACAACGCTGAAGCTCCTCACCGGCCTGCTGCACCCCACCGGCGGCCGGGTGGGGGTCCTCGGTCACGTACCGGCCCGGCGGCGCCCCGACTACCTGACGAAGATCACTCTGGTCACAGGAAACCGCAACCAGCTGCAATGGGACCTGCCGGTCGACGACTCGTTCGAGCTCAACCGTGCCGTCTACCGGGTCCCGCACCGGGACTACCGGCGCATGCGCGATGAGCTGGTCGAGGCTCTGGAGATCGGCCCCCTGCTGCGCAAACCGGTGCGCAACCTGTCGCTTGGCGAGCGGATGAAGGTCGAGTTCACCGGCTCGTTGCTGCACCGGCCGGCGGTGCTGTTCCTGGACGAGCCGACGCTCGGTCTCGACATCGTCATGCAGCGGCGGATCCGGGCCTTCGTCGGCGGCTACGCCGCACGGCATGGCGCGACCGTGCTCATGACCAGTCATTACATGGCCGACATCGAGGCGCTGTGCCGCCGCGTGATCATCATCGATGGCGGGCGCATCCTGCTGGACGACCGGCTGGCCGACGTCGGTGCCCGGTTCGGGTCGATGAAGGAGGTCGACGTCATCCTGGACGGGCCCGCGGACCTGTCGAGGTACGGCCTGGTCACCCGGGTCGAGCCGGGCCGGGTCCGGCTCCGGATACCGAAACAGGACATCGCGCCGGCGACCTGGCACCTGCTCGCCAACCACCCGGTCGTCGACCTGTCCATATCGGACCCGCCGATCGAGGATCTGATCGCGACGATTTTCGCCGGCCGGGGACGGCGATGACCCCGGTCGCGGCGCGCGTGCGCGCGCTGGCCGGCTTCTACCGCAAGGCCGTCGCCGTGTCGGCGAGCAAGGTCCTGCAGTACCGAGTCACCAACTACCTGCTGATGGCCATCATCGCCACGGAGAGCGTCATCTACCTCATGCTCTGGCAGGCGGTCGCCGCGGCCGGCGGTGGCTCCGTCGGAGCGTGGACCCACCGCGAGATCGCCGCCTACTTCGTCGTGCTGGCGCTCGTGCGCAGCATGACCCTGACGTTCAGCCCGTACGAGTTCGAGGGCCGGATCCGCAGTGGGACCTTCGCCGCCGCGCTCCTGCGTCCGATGCATCCGATCCATGCCGACATCGCCGAGAAAGGGGGCGAGAAGCTCGTCACCATCGTCCTGTGGCTCCCCGTCACCGCCGCGCTGGCGCTGGTGTTCCGACCGGAGCTGACGGTGACCGCGGTCAAGCTCGCGGTCTTCGTCCTCGCCATCTGGGGCGCGTTCGTGCTGCGCACGCTGTACCTGTGGCTGCTCGGCATGACCACCTTCTGGACCACCCGGGCGAGCGCGGCATTCGACCTGTTCCTCGTCCTTGAGCTGCTCCTGTCCGGCCGACTCGTGCCCGTCTCGCTACTGCCCCCGTGGCTCGCGGACATCGCGGATCTCCTCCCGTTCCGTTGGGTGTTCGGATTTCCCGTCGAGTCGCTCGTCGCCGATCCGCCGGCGCGGGAGCTGCTCGCCGGGCTCGGCATGCAGGCGCTGTGGGTGGCCGCGGGTACCGGCGCGGTCGCGCTCATGTGGCGCTCCGCGGTGCGCCGGCACACGGCGGTGGGGACATGAGGGCCCCGAGGTTGGCGCTGCTGATGCTCCGCGTGCAGCTGCTCAACGAGCTGCAGTACCGCGCCAACCTCGCCGTGCAGCTGCTGCAGAACGTGATCGCGCTGGTCATCGGCGTCATCACGATCGACCTCGTGTTCGACCATGTCGACGACCTCGACGGATGGAGCAGACCCCAGCTGCTGGTCCTCTTCGGCGTCTTCACGCTCGTCGGCGGGCTGCTTCGGATGATCGTCCGGCCGGTGTTCGCCAAGCTGGTCGAGGACGTGCGCGAAGGCGGCTTCGACTTCGTCCTGGCCAAGCCCGTGGACACCCAGCTGTGGGTCAGCAGCCGCGCGGTCGACCTCTGGCAGGGCATCGACGTCCTCTTCGGTCTCGGTGTCATCGTCTGGGCGACGACGCTCCTGCCGGCGCAGATCCGGGTCACCGACGTCGTGATGTTCTGCGTCGCGCTCCTCCTCGGCACCGTCATCCTCTACTGCTTCCTGTTCTCCCTGGTCACGACATCGTTCTGGTTCGTGCGCACAGAGGAGATCGCCGAGCTGTTCCAGTACGTGTACCAGGCCGGCCGCTGGCCGATGACCATCTACCCCGGCTGGCTCCGGGTGGCCCTGACCTTCGTCGTACCGATCGGGCTGTCCGTCTCCCTGCCCGCCGACGCCCTCCTGTCGAGGCTGTCGGGGTACGCGCTGCTCGGCGAGCTCGCCGTCGCGGTCGTCTTCGTCGCGTTCACCCGGTGGATCTTCAGGTTGGGAATCCGGAACTACACCGGAGCATCCGCATGAGTCAACGCTCCAGCGCGACTCCCCTCCGGACGGTCCAGGAGTCCGCCGCCGCACCGAGCGTGGTCAACCGGCGCAGCCGGGCACCCCGCTGCCGCTTGGGCTCCAGCGCCTCGGTGCCGAAGTTCACCGAGCGCACGCCGCGCTCGGCCGCCCGCACGAGCGGTTCGTAGAACACCAGGTTGAAGTACGCGCACGTCCCGCCGGTCAGCTCGTAGTCGCAGCCCCAGCAGCGCACCGACCAGTCCGGCCCCTGTTCCCAGATCACCGAGAAGGCCACCGGAGTCCGCCCGCGGCAGGCGACCAGTGTCGTGCTCGAATCCCGCATCGCCAGCCCCGTGGTCAGCAGGTAGATCTCGTGGACCTCCAGCGCATCCCGGCTGCCGTACTTGCGCTCCACGTTGTGCAGCAGCGGTGCCAGCTCGCGGACGGCGTCGACGAGGGACACCTCGAACAACCGCAGCGGCGACGCCGCGAACCGGCGCCGCTCCCGCCGGAACTGCCGCCGCCTGGCGGGGAGCGACGCGAGGTACCCGTCGAACGAGGTGAACGTGACGTCGACGACGGCATCGCAGGACGTGCTCCGCGCGATGGACCGCGCGGGCAGCGCCGCCGCGACCGCCGGAGCGATCTCGTCCTCAAGCTGCGGGACGCACACGAAGTCCGCCCCCGCGGCGGCCGCGAGCTCGACACCGCGCCCGAACAGGGCGCGCAGCACCTCGGCCCGGTCGGGGCCGCACGCGGTCACCACATTCGGCAACGTACCGAGCGAGCCGAGGCACACGGCCCGCTCCCACCGCACGCCGACGGGCCCGAACAGCTCCGCCGGGTCGACCGCCGAGCCGCTCCGCCGCGACACCGGGTACACGGGAAGCAGCCCGCGGAGCCGGCCGCCCCGATCCGTCGCGACCACGTACCGCACCTCGCCGCCCTGCGCCGCGTACAGCCGCTCGACCCGAACCAGCTCGCCGGCCACGTGCGGGTGCGAGGCCGGTCCTTCGGTGAACCCGGCCGTGATCGGCTCTGACCGGTCGACAACGGTCACCGACAGCACGCGCTCAGCCGTCCGGGTCGATGGGGACGTCGACCCAGAACCGCCGCCGGTCGTACGGATAGCCCGGTGCCGCGATCCTGCGGTAGCCGCGCCGCCCGAGGTGGCGCCAGTAGCGGACCGGCTCGCCGTCGAGCCACAGCCGCACCAGTACGCCATCGAGATCGGTTTGCTCGCCGCCGCCCGTTCCGGTGAAGTGGAGGACTCGGGACCGCCGGCGGCGCAGGTCGCCGCGATGGCCGAGCAGGACGCCGAGAGTCCGGTCCGGTCCGACCTCGACCACGGTGGCCGGGCCCGCGCCGAGCACCTCTGCCGCCGCCGCGTCGAAATCGACCGGGTCCACGAGCAGGCTCGCCCAGAACTCGGCGGACCCCGCCTGCTCCGCGGTGATCTCCGACCCGCTCGTCCCGGACACCACCGGCAGGCGCGGTGGCCGCGGTTCGAGCCCGGCCAGCACCGCCGGCCAGCGCCGCGCGACGCCGGCCATCGCCGGTCCGCGCACGGCATGCGCGCGGTGCAGGCGACGGGTCGGGACATGGTTCGCGGTCAACCGGTCCGCCGCCTCGGCGACGGCGTCCGCCGGGCCGGAGAGCTCCACCTGTCGCGGCGCGTTGACGGCGGTGACCGTCACGCCGTCGGGCACCGCGGCGAGCACCGCCTCGGGCCTCGCGGCGGCCATGAGCCCTTCCCCGCGGGGCGCGTCCTGGGTAAGCCGCGCGAGCGCGGCCACCGCGCGCAGCCCGGGCTCGAAGTCGAGCACCCCGGCCACCGCGCCCGCCACGAACTCGCCGAACCCGTGCCCGAACAGAACTCCCGGCGCGACGCCCCAATGGATCAGGCAGTTCGCCAGCGTGTACTCCAGCACGTAGAGCAGCGGCAGCGCCACGACCGGCTCGGCGAGTGCCGCCGCGTCGCCCTTCGCCCACAGGGCACGCAGATCGATGTCCAGCAACGGCTCCAGCACGTCGAAGGCCGCGTCCGCACCGGCGCGGAAGCTCGGCTCGCTCGCGTACAGGTCCCGGAACGCCGCCGGTCGCGGCGCACCCGGCCCGGGAAAGGCGAACGCGACCCGCCGCCCGACCCCGTCCGGCCGGAGCACGCGGGCCCGGTTCCGCAACCCCGCGGCGGCGTCCCCCGCGTCGGCGGCGAGCATGGCGGCGCGCACCGGTTTCGCGGTGCGCCCCACCCGCAGCGAATGCGCGGCGTCCGGGAAATCCCCCTCGGCCAGCGACTCGAAGTAGGCGGCCAGCCGGTCCCGCTGCCGGTCGAGGACCGCCTCGTCGACCGCCGACCACAAGATCACCTCAGTGCTCCGGCGAGCCCGCGCGGGCGCCTGTGCGGGCGGTGCCTCTTCGAGCACCAGATGCGCATTCGTGCCGCCGAACCCGAAGGAACTGACCGCCGCCCGCCGCGGCCGCCCGTCCTCGGCCGGCCATGGCCCGGTCTCCGTCGCCACGACGAACGGCGACCGGGCCCAGTCCACGCGGGTGGTCACCGCGTCCACGTTGATGCTGGCCGGGATGCGCCGGTGGTGCAGGGCCAGCACGGTCTTGATCAGGCCGGCCACGCCGGCGGCCTGACCGAGGTGACCGATGTTCGACTTGACCGAGCCGATCGCGCAGTACTGGTGCGGCAGATCGTCCCCGCCGACCGCACGGAAGGCGTCCGCCAGGCCGGCGATCTCGATGGGATCGCCGACCGGCGTGGCCGTGCCGTGCGCCTCCACGTAGGAGATCGTGCGTGGATCGACCTCGGCGGTACGCAGGGCGCGCTGGATGCACTCGGACTGGCCGGCGATGCTGGGAGCGGCGAAACCGACCTTCCTGTCACCGTCGTTGTTGATGCCCGAGCCCCGGATGACCGCGTATACGGTGTCCCGGTCGGCGATGGCGACCGCCAAGGGCTTGAGCAGCACCGCGCCGACCCCGTTGCCGAAGTTCGTGCCGCTCGCGCTCTCGGCGAACGGGCGGCAGACTCCGTCCCTGGCCAGGATGCCGCCCGGTATCGGAAAGTACCCCCGGCCGACCGGAAACTCGACGTCCACCCCGCCGGCGATCGCCATCTCGCAGTCGCCGGCCCGGATGGACTTGCATGCCTCGTGCACGCAGACGAGAGACGTCGAGCACGCGGTCAGGACCGTCATGCTCGGGCCGCGCAACCCGAGCTTGTACGCCGTGAAGGTGGCCAGGTAGTCCGGGAAGTTGCCGAGATCGACGGCCGCGTCCCCGACCATGTCGACCAGGTCGGGCCGCCGCTCCACGTGGTCGTACCGGTAGCGGTTCACGTTGGCGCCGGCGTAGAGGCCGATGGAGCAGTCGTAGGTCGCCGGGTCGTAGCCCGCATGCTCGAGCGCGGCGTGCGCGGTCTCCAAGAAGAGGCGGTGCTGGGGGTCGCGGATCTGCGCTTCCCGCCGGGTCAGCCCGAAGTAGCCCGCGTCGAACGAGTCGGCCTCGTCGAGTAGTGGACGCCGCCGGACGTAGTCGGGGGCGTCGAGCCGCTCCCGGTCGACCCCGTGGGCGCGCAGCTCGTCGGCCGACAGGGTGGTGAGGCAGTCCCGGCCGGCGAACACGTTGTCACGGAACTCGTGGATATCGTTCGCGGCGGGAAACCGGCCCGCCATGCCGATGATGGCGATCGGATCGGGTCTTCCCATCGCAACTCCTCCGAGGCGGTGTCCCGACCGTCCGGTGGCGACGGTCCGATGGCCGCGGGACCATCGGTCCAACGCGGGCCCCAGTCTCGCCGCGCCCGGGACCAGCGGACATGTCCCGCAAACTCGTGACAGGCAGATGTCGGGCACCGGTGGTTAGCGTGCCGGAAGCTCGTCCGCCGATCCCGAGAAAGTCTGCCGATGCCGCGTGACCTCACCGCCGCCGAACGTGCCGGGCAGCCCGCGGACGCACGCGCGGCGGAGCCGACCGTCCCGGACCGGTTCGCCGCCGTCGCCGCCCGGCACCCCGGCCGCATCGCGGTGGTCTCGGACGGGCGGCGGATCACCTATGGCGAGCTCGACGGACGGATCGACCTGCTGGCGCGCAGGCTCGTACGGGCCGGCGTGAGGCGGGAAGCAGTCGTCGCCGTCGTCACCGAGGACGGCAGCGCCGACTCCGTGGTCGCGGCGTTCGCGGCGTGGCGGGCGGGCGGCGCCTACATGCCCATCGACCCGGCGTCTCCCCCGGCGCGAATCCGGCGGATGCTCGGCGGCGCCACCCCGGCCGCCCTCGTCGGCGCCCCTGACCTGATGCGCGCCGCCGGCGTCGAGACCGGCGCGATCGAGGTGCCGCGCGCCGCGCCCCCGCCACGGCGGCGCCGGCCGGAGACGTCCACGCACCTGGACGACCTCGCCTACATCATCCACACCTCCGGGTCCACCGGGGAGCCGAAACCGGTCGCCGTGCCGCATCGCGCGCTCGCCGCCGCGTACGCCGGCTGGGCCGCCGAGTACGACCTGCTGGACGCGCCCCGTACGTGCCTGCAGGGCGCCGGCCCGGCGTTCGACGTGCACATCGCGGACATCGTGCGGGCGCTGTGCTCCGGCGGGCGCCTGGTGCTGTGCCGGCAGGCCACGCTGCTCGATCCCGCGGCGCTGTGGCGGCTGCTGACGACCGAATCCGTGGACACGCTCGAACTGACGCCCTCCGTGATCCGGCTGCTGGTCGAGTGGATGACCGACACCGGCGCGCGCATCGACCGCGTCCGGTTGTTCATCTCCGGTGGCGAGCAGTGGCGGACCGAGGAGTTCCGCCGGCTGGCACCGCTGCTGGCGCCGACCGCGCGCATCGTGAACTCCTACGGGGTGGCCGAAGCCGGCATCGACAGCACCTGGCACGAGGTGACCGAGGAATCCGTGGAGGCGGACGCCGTCCCGATCGGCCGTCCCTTCCCCGGGGTCGAGGTGGCGGTCCTCGACCCGGGCGGGAATGAGGTTCCCCCCGGCGCCGTGGGTGAGCTCCACCTCGGCGGCCCCGGCCTGGCCCGCGGTTATCACGGGCGGCCCGCGGAGACGGCGCAGCGCTTCCTCCCGGACGGCGCGGGCGCGCGCAGGTACCGCACCGGCGATCTCGTACGGCGGCGAGCGGACGGGTCACTGGTCCACGTCGGCAGGTCCGACAACGAGGTCAAGGTTCGCGGTGCGCGGGTCGGTCTCGACGGCGTCGAGGCGACGCTGCGGCGGCACTCCGCGGTACGCGACGCCGCCGTCCTGCTGCAGCGCGTCGGCGGGCAGGGCGTCCTGATCGCCCATGTCGTCGCGGCGGCCGCGCCGCCCCCGGCCGGCCTGGGCGACACGCTCAAGCGATACCTGGCAGAGTCGCTGCCGCCGGCGGCCGTGCCCGCCGAAATCCGGGTCCACGGCGCCTTTCCGCTCAGCGCGTCCGGGAAGGTGGACCGGCGGGCGCTCGCCTCCGGCGCCGAGCCGGCCGTGACCGCGTTCCGGCCGGCCGACGGCATCGAGCGGACGCTGGGCGAGCAGTGGGCGCGGATGGTCGGCCGCCCGCCGCGGACCGCGACGGAGAGCCTCTTCCAGGCCGGGGGCGACTCGCTCACGGCGGCCAGGCTGGCGATCGCCATCCGGCGGGAGCTCTCGGTCGAGATCTCCGCGGGCACCGTCCTGACCGGCCCCACGATCCGGCAGCTCGCCGCCGCGGTGGCGGCGGCCGGCCCGGTCGCTCCGGTGGTCCCGTCCGGTCCCGTCTCCGCGGCGCCGTTCACGCTCGGCCAGCACGGCCTCTGGCTCCTGCACCAGCTCGACCCCGCCGACCCCACCTACCACCTCCCCACGGTCGTGCGGCTGACCGGCGACCTGCGGGTGGACGCGCTGCGCTCGGCGCTGGACGCGCTGATCGCCAGGCATGACGCGCTGCGCTGCCACGTGCACATCGCCGCAAACGGTCCCGGAGTCACCGTGCGCGACGCGATGCCGTGCCCGTTCGAGGTCGTCGACGCCGGCGTGCGGCCCGCCGAGACGATCGAGCAGTTCGTCGGGCGGCCGTTCGACCTGACCCGCGCTCCGCTGATCCGTGCGGCCCTGGTGCGGCACGGCGGCGACCTCCACGATCTCGTCATCGTGGTGCACCACCTAGTGTTCGACGACTGGTCCGAACGGGTGCTGCTCCGCGAGCTCGGCCGGCTGTACTCGGCCGCCGTCACCGGCACCGCCCCCGCCCTTCCCCGGCCGAGCATCGGCAGCGCCGAGCTGGCCGTCCGGCGCGCCGAGGTCGCGAACGGCCCCGCAGGCGCCGCGCAGCGCGAGTACTGGCGCCGGACGCTCGCCGATCCGCCGGCGCCGCCGTCGCTGCCCGGCCCGGCCGCCGGCCCGGCGGCCGGCGGACCCGGCCGGCACGCGGTACGCCTCGACGCGGCGCTGGCCGGTCGGATCCGCCGGATCGCCTGCGCGCACCGGGTCACCCCGTACGTCGTGCTGCTCGCCGGGCTGTCGGTGCTGCTGCGGCGCTGGTCCGGTGAGCGAGACCTGATCGTCGGCGTTCCGCTCGGCCATCGGGACCGTCCGGAGACCTTGGACATGATCGGATTCCTGGTCGCCACACTGCCGCTGCGCCTGGCCGTGGACGATCGGGCCGCGTTCGGCGACCTGCTGTCCGCGACCGGCCGTGCCCTCGCGGAGGGCGCGGCCAACGCCGAAGTCCCCGTCGACCGGATTCTGCATGATCTGCGCAGCGGCGCCCGCCGACGCAACCAGCTCTTCCGGGTGTGGTTCAACTGGCTCGGCGCACCCGCCGCCCCGCCCTCGATGACCGGCCTCACCACCGAGCTGGCCGAGCCGCCGGTGCCGGGCGCGCTGTTCGATCTGTCCGTCTACGTCGCCGAACACGGCGACGAGCTCCAGCTGGACCTCGTGTACGACACCGCCGCCCTCGACGCCGGGCACGCGGTGGCGTTCCTCGACCAGTTCGCCGCGCTGCTCGAACGGTTCTGCCGCGCTCCGGACCGCCCGGTCGCCCACCACGCGCCGGGCACCGGTTCGCGGCTCCCCGCGGACCTGCGCACCCGGCCCCCGGACCTGGTACGGGCACTGGCCGATACCGCCGCCGGCCACCGCGACGGCATCGCGGTCCGCGACGCCGCCGGCCACGGCACCTCCTACGCCGAGCTCTACGCGGCGGCCGCCGAGCAGAGTACGGCGCTGGTCGCCGCCGGCGTCCGGGCAGGCGACACCGTTCCGGTCCTCGCCGCCCGTGTCCCGGAGCTGGTGACCGCCATGCTCGGTGTGCTGGGCGCCGGAGCGGCCTTCGCCGTTCTCGACGCGGGGCATCCGGCCACCCGGCTCGCCGAGCAGTTGGCGGTTCTCGACGCCCCCGTCGGCATCACGGTGGCCGGCCCCGTTTCCGGCGAGCTGCGCGAGACGACGGCCACGTGGCTCGTCCCGCCGCCGCGTTCGGCGGCCTCGTGGCCAGTGCGCGCCCCCGGACCGCGCGGGCACGCCTACGCGGCGTTCACCTCGGGCACCACCGGGCACGCGCGGGCGGTGCGCGCCGGGCGGCAGCCGCTGGCCAACTTCCTGTGCTGGTACACGGAACGGTTCGCCATCGACGCCGCGGACCGCTTCGCCCTCCTGTCGGGTCTCGGTCACGACCCCCTGCTGCGTGACGTGCTGACCCCCCTGTGGGCCGGTGCCACCCTGTGCGTGCCGCCCGACCTCCTTCGCCGGCCCGTCGAGCTGCTGGACTGGCTGGCCGCCGAGTCCGTGACGGTCCTGCACGCGACCCCCGCGCTGTGCCGCCTGCTCAGCCTGCCGCCAGCCGTCCCGCCGTTGCCCGAACTCCGGCTGCTGTGCTGCGCCGGCGACCTGCTCATGGCCGGGGATCTCCCGGGCATCCGCCGGTGGGCGCCGGACGCCACGGTGATCAACGGGTACGGGACGACCGAGACGCCGCAGATCGTCGGCTTCGCCGTGGCCGTGGAGTCCGGCGCCGGGTCGGCGACGTCGGTACTTCCGGTCGGCCGCGGCGCGCCGGGTGCGGAACTGCTCGTCGTCGACGATTCGGGGCGGCCCGCCGCGATCGGTGAACTCGGCACGGTGACCGTCCGGAGCCCTTACCTCGCCGACGCGTACGCCGGCGCGCTGCCCGGACGCGCCGGCGATCCGATCCCGGGCCACCACCGGTTCGCGACCGGCGACATCGGGCGTCTCGGGCCCGACGGTCAGGTCACGGTGCTCGGGCGCACCGGGTCCCAGATCCAGGTCCGCGGGTTCCGCGTCGAGCTGGCGGAGATCGACCGCCGGCTGCGCGTCCACCCCGACGTCCGGGACGCCGCGGCCACCGGCCGGCCGGGACCCGACGGGGAGGCCCGGATCGTCGCTCATCTGGTCCCGGAACCGGGCACGGCACCGACGCTCGGCTCGATCCGCGCGCACCTCCGCCGGACGGTGCCCGACCACATGCTGCCGGCCGCGATCCACCTCGTCCCGCGGATCCCGCTGACCCGCAACGGGAAGGTGGACCGCACGCGGCTCGGCGACACCCCCGGCGCGGTGCCCGCCCCGTCCCCGCCCTCCACGGCCACCGCGCCGCAGACCGAGCTGGAACGCACCATCACCGCGGTGTGGGAGGAGGTTCTCGGGCACGACCGGATCGGCGCGGAGGAGAACTTCTTCGACCTGGGCGCGACCTCGCTTCTCTTGACCAAGGCACACGTCCGCCTCCAGCAGGTGACCGCCCGCGCGTTCCCCGTCACCGTCCTGTTCGAGCACACGACCGTCCGCGGTCTCGCCGGCCACCTGGCCGGCGAGACCGCCGAGTCGCCGCGGCCGGTGACCCGGCGGGCGCGGTACCTCGCGGAGGTTCGCGGCCGGCGGCTCGCCGCCCGCTCCGCGACCCGCCCGAAGGAGACGAGCACATGAGCAACCAGACCGACGGCATCGCCCTGATCGGGCTGGCCGCCCGGCTCCCCGGCGCGGCGGACGCCGCCCAGTTCTGGGACGGTCTCCGCACCGGGCACGAGGCGGTCCGGTTCCCCTCCGACGAGGAGCTCCTGGCCGCGGGCGTACCCGCCTCGATGCTGGCCGACAGCGGCTATGTCAAGGCGGTGGCGGAGACGCCCGGGCTGGAGATGTTCGACGCGGACTTCTTCGGCTTCACCCCGCGCGAGGCCACCCTGCTCGACCCCCAGATCAGGCTCTTCCTGGAGGTCGGGCACACGGCGGTCGAGGACGCCGGGTACGACCCGGCGCGGATCGCCGACGGGGCGGGGGTCTTCGGCGCGGTCGGCGTCAACCGGTACCTGGACCTGCACGTGCGCCGCCCAACCGGCTACGAGGCCAACTCAAGCGGAAACGCGGCCCTGAGCACGCTCAGCCATCCGGACTACGCGGCGACCCATCTCGCCTACCGCTTCGGCTTCCGCGGCCCGGCGCTGACGGTGTCGACCGCCTGTTCGAGTTCGGCGGTGGCCGTGCATCTCGCATGCCAGGCATTGCGGACCGGCGAGTGCGACATCGCCGTCGCGGCGGGCAGCGAGGTGGAGATGCCGGCCCATTCCGGCTACCTGTGGGATCCCGGCGGGCCCCTGTCGCCGGACGGGCACGTCCGGCCGTTCGACCATCGTGCCGCCGGCACCGTCTTCGGCACCGGCGCCGGCGCGGTGGTACTCAAACGGCTGGACGACGCCCTCGCCGACGGCGACCGGGTCCGGGCGGTCATCCGGGCCTCGGCGATGAACAACGACGGCGCGGCGAAGGCCGGGTTCACCACGCCGGGCGTCTCCGGCCAGGTCCAGGCCGTCCGCGAGGCCATGGTGCTCGCCGAAGTGGAGGCGCCGGACGTCTCGTTCATCGAGGCGCACGCGACGGGCACTCCGCTCGGCGACCCGATCGAGGTGACCGCGCTCGCCCAGGCCCACCGCACCCTCGGCGCCGACCGGATCGACTCCCCCCTCGTTCTCGGTTCGGTCAAGGGGAACATCGGTCACCTCGGGCACGCCTCGGGCATCGCATCGCTGATCAAGCTGGTGCTCTGCATCGAGCACGAGCAGCTCGTGCCGACGGTGAACTTCGCCGAGCCCAACCCGCGGCTGTCCCTGGACACGACGCCGTTCGTCATCGGCGACCGGACCACGCCGTGGCCGAGGAGCACCGCGCGGCCCCGGATCGCCGGCCTGAGCTCGTTCGGCTTCGGCGGTACCAACGTCCACCTCGTCGTGCAGGAGGGGCCGCCCGTGCGGCACTCCCCCGCCGCGCGGCGCCCACAGGTGATCGTGCTGTCGGCCCGGACCGCCGAGGCGGCGCAGGTCCACCAGGAGCGTATCGCGGCGGCGCTGGCCGGCGCCGGCGTCGGCCAATACGCCGACACGGCCGGCGTGCTGCAGGACGGCCGTACCCACCACGCGGCCCGGTCCGCCGTGGTGGCGCGGGACGCCGCGGAGGCTGCGCGCACGCTGCCCGCGGCCCCGATCCGTACCGGCGACGCACTTCCCGTGGTCTTCGTCTTCCCCGGCCAGGCGGCGCAGTACCCGGCGATGGCCACCGGCCTGCACGGAGCCGACCCGGCCTTCACCGAGGCGATGGACACCTGCCTCGCTGCGTTCGCCCAGCACGGGGTCCGGCTCGAAGAGCGCTGGCGGGACTCCGACGCCTCGGCACTCGCCGACACGACCGTCGCCCAGCCGCTGCTGTTCTCGGTCGAGTTCGCGCTGGCCGAGATGTGGCGCTCGTGGGGCATCATCCCCGCCGGAGTGCTCGGGCACAGCATCGGCGAGTTGACCGCGGGCGCCGTCGCGGGCGTCTTCGACCTGCAGGATGCGGTGCGCCTGGTCTGCGCGCGGGCCGAGGCGATGGCCGCCATGCCGCCCGGGGGCATGGTCGCGGTCAGCGCCGGTGCGGAGGAGGTGTCCGGCCTGCTGCCGGACGAGGTGAGCGTCGCCGTGGTCAACGGCCCGCGGCAGGTCGTGCTGGCGAGTCCCGCCGACCGGCTCGACGAGGTCCAAGCCCTGCTGAGCGAGCGCCGCCTGAGCTTCCGCCCGCTCACGGTCCCGCACGCGTTCCACAGCCCGCACATGGCGCAGGCGGCGACGAAGTTCGACCTGGCGTTCGCGGACGTCCGGTTGCACGAGCCGGCCGTTCCCGTCTTCTCTTCGACCGCGGGCGGGCCGGCCGGCGCCGGGACGGGGCGCGCGCGGTTCTGGTCGGACCAGCTGGTCCGACCGGTCCGCTTCGACCTCGCGGTCGACCATCTTCTCGGCGGGCATGACCGGCTGCTGCTCGAAGTCGGCCCCGGGCACACGCTGACCAGGCTCGCCAGAGCGCATCGGGCGGTGCGGGCTGGAACGAGCGGTGCGGTGGCGACGCTCCCGGCGAGCGCCGGGGACGACGACCTTCTCTCGGCGCTGGAGGCCGCCGCCACCCTGTGGACCGAAGGGCACGAGCTCAACTGGGCGGCCGTCCGGCAGCGGGAGGCGTTCCATCGCCTGCCGGCGCCGACCTACCCCTACCGGCGAAGCCGACACTGGCTGCCGCTGCGCAGCACGGTGCCGGACCGGGCGCCGGAGGAGAACGGAGAAGGCGCCGTCGCGCCCGAGCCGGAGGACGCCGCCGCGGGCCACGACGGGGTGACCCCGTACACGACCGTGACCTGGGTCGAGGAACCGCGCCCCGCGAACCGGCGAACCGGTGCGGGCGCGTCCGCGGTGGCCGTCGTGCCGGCCGATCACGAGGCGGCGCTGCCGGTCCTGCTGGCGTTGCGGCAGTCCGGCTACCGGCCCGTGGTGGTCCGCCCCGGAACCGCCTTCGCCGAGGAGCGCGGAGAGTTCCGGGTCCGTCTCGACCGGCCGGAGCAGCTCGGCACCGTCCTCTCCACGCTCGCCGACCGCGGGAAGCGGCCGGCGCTCCTGGTGCACGCGCTGTCGGTGGAGGTCCTCGACCGGCCGGCCAGGACGAACCTGGACGAGCAGCTGGACCGCACGCTGCACAGCCTCGTGGCGCTCGTCCAGCACGGCGGCCGACACAGCCCGGAGGCGGAACTGCTGGTGCTGGCCGGCCGATCGGCCGACCTCACCGGCGCCGAACCGCTCGACCCGGCGAAGGCCGCGCTGCACGGGGCGGTCCGCAGCCTCGCCCTGGAGACGCCCGACCTCGCCTGCCGGCTGATCGACGTCGGCGACCCCGTGCGCGAGGAGGACCTCGCCGCCGAGATCGCCGCCACCGGCACCGACCAGGTCGTGGCGTTGCGCGGGCCCGGCCGATGGGTCCGGTCCGAACGGCCTTACACGCCGGACGCTCCCGCCGCACCGGCCGTCCGCAGGGGCGGCGTCTACCTGCTGACCGGAGGGCTCGGCGATCTCGGACTGGCCGTGGCCGGCGCGCTCGCCGACACCGGGTTGCGCCCGCACCTGGTCCTGCTCGGCCGGCACGGGATCGCGGCGGACGACGAGCGCCGCCGGGCGCGGGTCGCTGCGCTGAAGGCCGCCGGGGCGACGGTCTCGCTGGAGGAGTGCGACGTGGGCGACCACCGGAGCATGCGCCGCGTGCTGGACATCCTGCGCACCCGGCACGGGGCGGTGCACGGGATCGTTCATCTGGCCGGTGTCGCGGGAGGCGGCACGTTGCTCGGCCGCGACCGGGACGACACGGCGGCGGTGCTGTGGCCGAAGGCGATGGGCACGGTGGTGCTGGCCGAGCTGCTCGCCGACCAGCCGCCGCTCGACTTCTTCGTGACGTTCTCCAGCCGTGCCGCCGTCGACGGGCTGCTCGGCGGGGCCGACTACGCCGCGGCGAACGCGTTCGCCGACGCGCAGAGCCGCCTCATGGCGCGCGCCGGGATCCCGGCGGTGAGCCTCAACTGGCCCGCCTGGCACACGGTCGGCATGGCCGTCCGGCCCGACCCGGCGCCCGAGGGCTCCCGGACGTGGTCGGCGGTCCTGGATCCCCGCGAGCACCCGATCCTCGACGAGCACCGGATCGACGGCGTCCCCGTGCTCCCCGGAACCGGTCACCTCGACTTCGTCGTCCGGGCGTATCGCGAGGTCATCGGGCCGCACGCGGGACCGCTGCGGCTCACCGACGTGGTCTTCCAGCGGCCCCTCGCGGTGCCCGAGGCGCGACGGGTGGAGGTGCTGTTCCGGCCGGACGGTCCGGGCTGGCGCTTCGCCGTGGGCTCCACGCCGGCGGCCGGCGTCGGCGGCGAGAACGTAAGGTATGCGACCGGCTGCGTGGTACCGATGGACGCGGACGAGACCGCGACGCCATCCGACCCCGGCGCGTCGCTCCAGGATCTGCGGGAACGGCTCACCGCCCCGTCACCCGACCACGACGGGAAGGACCATCCGCGACTGTTCGCCGTCGGCCCGCGCTGGGACATCGTCCGCGGTGTCACGACCGGGCCGGACCACGGCGACGAACTGCTCGTCGAGCTGGCCCTGCCCGAGACGTTCCAGCAGGATCTCGACGTCCATCCGCTGCACCCCACCGTGCTGGACTGCGCGACCTCCGCGGTACGCCGCCCGGCCGCCGACGGGCTGTGCCTGCCGTTCGGCTACGAGTCACTCGAACTCCACGCCGACCTGCCCGCCCAGTCGGTCAGCCACCTCCGCAGGCGTCCCTCCGGCGCCGGCCTCATCGTCGCGGACATCGACCTCTACGCCCCGGACGGGGACCTCGTGGCGCGGATCGCCGGGTTCAGCATGCGGCAGGTCACCGACGGCGCCTTCCTTCCCGACGAGGACCCGGTCGACGGCATCGCGCCCGAACACGGCGGCGCGCTGTTCCTGTCGCTGCTCGGGACCAGGCACCCGTACCAGGTGTCGGTGCGCCCCCACGTCAACGGTGTGCCGGTGCGCACCAGGGTGATCGCGGGGGCACCGACCCTCCCGCCACCGCAAGTGACGGAACCGGGAGCGCCGTCGCCTTCGTCGCGGGTGGCGGCGCCCGTCGCGGCATCGGTAGCCGCACCGGTCGCGGCGCCGGTGACCTCCGGATCGGTGCGGGACCGCCTGGCGGCGCTGTGGGAGCGCGTGCTCGGCATCGCCCCGTCCGGCGAGCTCGCCGACTTCTTCGAACTCGGCGGCAACTCGCTCAGCGCGGTCGAGCTGATGTCGGAGATCCGCGCCGAGTTCGGCATCCGGACCGGCATCGTCACCCTGTTCGACCACCCGACGCTCGGCGCGCTGGCGGAGATCATCGCGGCGGAAGGCGCGGCGACCTGATGGCTGCCACCGAGCGGGACGCGCCGCTCTCCGACAAGGAGCGCGCCCAGTGGATGCTGCACCGGCTCGTTCCCGAACACGGCATCTGCAACGTCGGCTTCGCGGTGAAGGTTCCGGCCCGGCTGCGCTGGTGGCCGCTGCGCGAAGCGCTCGATCACGTGGTGCGGCGGCACCCGGCCTTGCGAACGTCCATCCAGTCCGTCGGGCACGAGCTGCGCAAGCGGTTCCTTCCCGCCGACGAGGCGACGGTGCCGCTGGAGGTGCACAAGGGCATCGGCGAGCAGGTGACGGAACTCGTCACCGGCCTGGTCGCCGAACGCATGGACCTCGACCGCCCTCCGCTGGTCAGGGCACACATGATCATGTTGCCGGACGCGACCGTGGTGTGCGTCGTCCTCCATCACCTCGTCGTCGACGACGTCACCACGCGGATAGTGACGCGGGAGACGGCGGCCCTGTACGACGCGTACGCCGCCGGCGACACCTCACCCGAGCTGCCCCCGCCCGCTCCGCCACAGGTCGAGCCGGCGCCGGACGCGGCGGCGATCGAGTTCTGGACCGAGCATCTGGCGGGCATCGATCCGGAACGCCTCGCACTCGCGGGCGCCCGGCCCGTCCCCGACCGGCCGACCTTCGCCGGGGCTCGGCTCGACCGCGCACTGTCCACGGAGGCCGTCGAGGCGGTCGCCCGGCTCCGGTCTCGCACCAGGACGACCGACAACATCGTCCTGCTCGCCGCGTACTATCTCCTGCTCGCCGGCCACGGGGCCGGCCCGGACCTCGCGGTCGGCGTCCCGGTGACCACCCGGCGGGGCGGCGCGCGGCACGACTCCGCCGGCTTCCACGCCAACATCCTGCCCATCCGGGTGCGCGTCGACCTCGACACCGACTTCGCCGCCCTCGTCCGGACGACCAGGGACGCCTTCCTCGGTGGGCTCGAACACGGACACGCCTCGTTCGAGTCGGTGCGGCACGCCCTGGACACCAGGTCGGCCGACTGGCGGGCGCCGCTGTTCCGCCAGTCGTTCAACTACCGCCCGACCGGGCCGGACGAGCTGACCATGGCCGGCCGGCCCGTCGAGTACGTCGACGCGTGGCACGGGCTGAGCCGGCTCGACCTGGAGCTGATCGTCCGGGCGGGCCCGCCCGTCGAGCTCACCGCCGTGCACAGCACCGAGGTGCACGATCGCGAACATGTCGCCGATCTTCTCGACCGCTACGAGAACCTGCTGGTCGCGCTCGCCGCCGATCCGGACCGGCCCCTGCGCGAGGTCGACGCCCTGCCGGCGGCGGACCGGGCCCTTCTGGCGCGCGTCAACGACACGGCGCGGCCGTGGCCGGCCGGGACGGTCCCGGACATGATCGGCGATCGTGCCCGGCGGGCTCCCGGCGCTCCGGCCGTCGACGAGCTGACCTACAGCGACCTCGCCGGCCGGGCCGCGGGGGTGCGCGACGCGCTGCTCGCCTGCGGGGTCGCCCCCGGCGACGTCGTCGGCACGTACGCGGGCCGCGGTCCAGGGCTGGCGGCGGCCGTGCTCGGGGTGTGGGCGGCCGGCGCCGCGTACCTGCCGCTGGACCCCGCGCACCCGATCACCCGCGCCCGGCACGAGCTGGACGACGCCGGAGCGGGCGTCGTGCTCACCGACCGCGATCTTCCGGCCGACCTGGCGGGCGGGCGGCACGTCGTCAGGCTGGACACCGTGCCCGGCGGCGTACCCGGGACCCGGTCCGCACCAGGTCCCGAGGACGCGCCCGCCTACCTCCTGTACACCTCCGGCTCGACCGGCCGTCCCAAGGGCGTGCTGGTCACCCACGGCAACCTGGCCAACGTGGTCCGCCACTTCGCGGACATGCTCAAGGTGGCGCCGGGCGACCGGGTGCTGTGGCTGACGACGTTCGCGTTCGACATCTCCGCGCTCGAACTGTTCCTCGCGCTGAGCACGGGAGCGCGGGCGGTCGTCGCGGACGACCGCGCCCAGGTCGATCCCGGGGCGCTCGCCTCCCTGGTCGAGCGCGCGGACGTCACACTGCTCCAGGCGACACCGACGACATGGCGGCAGCTCCTGCCGCGGCTGCGCGGCCGATTGCGCGGCCGGCGGGTCCTGTGCGGCGGCGAGCCGCTGACGGCGTCGCTCGCCGAGCGCCTGCTCGCCGAGCAGTGCCGGGTGTTCAACGTCTACGGTCCCACCGAGACCACCATCTGGTCCACGGCGGCCGAGCTGGAGCCGCCCGTCCCCGAGCGGGTCCCCATCGGCCGTCCCATCGCCAACACCACCGTTCGGGTCGTGGACGAGCATGGCCGGGCCGCGCCGCCCGGCGTTCCCGGTGAGCTCTGCATCGGCGGGCGCGGAGTGGCGCTCGGATACCTCGGCGACGAGGAACGCACGGACCAGGCGTTCCGGACGGTCGGCGGGCTCGGCCGGCACTACCGGACCGGCGATGTGGTGCGCCTCCGCCGCGACGGGCAGCTGGAGTTCCTCGGCCGGGTCGACCGGCAGGTGAAGATCCGCGGGCACCGCGTCGAGCTCGGTGAGATCGAGTCGGTCCTCGAACAGCACCCGGGGGTGCGAGCGGCGGCCGCGCTCGCCGAGCCCGACGCCGGCGGCGGTCTCAGGGTCGTCGCCGCCGTCCAGGGCGAGATCTCCGCGAGCGACGACCAGCTGGAGGGGCTGCGCCGGCACGCGGCCGGGCTGCTACCCGGCGCCGCCGTTCCGACCCGGTTCGCCGTGGTGGGCGACATCCCCGCCAACGGCAGCGGCAAGGTCGACTACCGACGGCTCGCGGAGTCGGTCACGCCGTCCGGCGACGGTCCGGCACCGCAGCCGCCGGCCGACCCGATGACCCGGCTCGTCGTCGAGCTGTGGCGCACCCTTCTCGACCACCAATGGATCACGGCCGAGTCGAACTTCTTCCTCTGCGGCGGCCATTCGCTCATCGCCGTGGAGCTCGCCGAG
The DNA here is from genome assembly GCF_039871695.1 of Actinomadura sp. B10D3. Lineage (NCBI taxonomy): Bacteria > Bacillati > Actinomycetota > Actinomycetes > Streptosporangiales > Thermomonosporaceae > Actinomadura > Actinomadura sp. B10D3. Next base: position 60,731 of record NZ_JBDPLY010000010.1, on the reverse strand, counting down.
CGGGTGAACGTCCGGCTCGGCACGGCCGTGGACTTCACCGACGTGTTCGCGGCACCCACCCCGGCGCGGTTCGCGGCCCTGCTGAGCGAACGGAGGCCTCCCCGGTGACCGACCAGGACCAACGCGGCTGGTTCGTGCCGCTCGCGGCAAGCGACGGCATGCCGCTGTACGGCTTCCCGCACGCGGGGGCGGGGTGCACGCAGCTCGCGAGGCTCGCCCGCGCGGGTGAGAAGGTCGGCGTCTCGCTGTGGTCGGCGAACCTGCCAGGCCGGCAGGGGCGGCTGTCCGAACCGCCGATCACGGTGTTCGAGCCGCTGGTGGACGAACTGGCCCAGGGCCTCATGGAGCATGTGGACGACCGGCCGTACGCGATGTTCGGCTACTGCGCGGGGGCACTCCTCGCATACGGGGTGCTCCAGGCTCTGGCCCTGCGCGGCGCGGCCATGCCGGGCCGCTTCGTCGTCGCCTCCTATGACGCCCCCGACATCGCCCGGCGGCCACGGCGCATGGCGCACCTGCCCCGCGAGGAGCTGTGGGCCCGGCTGTGCGACGACGGCGGCGTGCCCGAGTCCCTCGCGGGCGACGCCAAACTCCGCCAGGTCGCCGAGCCGGCGGTGCGCGCGGACTTCGCGGTGCTCGCCGGCTACCGCCATCGGCCCGCCCCGCCGCTGCCGGTACCGATCACCGTGTGCTTCGGCACCGACGACCCGGACGTCGAGCGGGGCGCGCTGCTCGGCTGGCGCCGGCACAGCTCCCGATCGGTCGACCTGCGCGCGGTCCCGGGTGGTCACTGGCTCGTCGACGACGCGCCCGACGAGCTCGCGAACGTCGTCGCGGCCGTGCCGGCCGACGCGAGCGCCGGGCGGCCGGCATGACCGGGGCCGCCGCCCGGCTCGGTGCCGAGCTCGACGCGAACGAGCGGGGGCTGTGGGCGTTCCAGCAGCTCGTACCGCACCGCGGGGTGTCCAACGTGGCCATGGCCATCGAGATGAGCGGGCCGGCCCGCTGGTGGCCGGTCCGCCGGGCCGTGGAGCTCGTGGTCGCCCGGTACCCGGCGCTCCGGAGGTCGTTTCCCGCGGTGAACGGGGTGCCGGTCCGTCGCGAGCACCGGCCTGACGAGGCCGGCGTAGAGGTCGAGGTGCATCAGTCCGTACCCGGCGAGCTGGCGGCGGACCTGCGCCGTTTCGCCGCCCGGCCGTTCGGGCTCGGCGAGCCCCCGCTGGTCCGCGCCGGCCTGTTCATCCCCGGCCCGGACCAGCACGTGATCTGCATCGTGGCGCACCACATCGTCACGGACGCGGCCAGCCTCGACACCGTGCTCACCGAACTGCGCCGCGCCTACCTGGCCCTGAGCGCCGGACACGAGCCGCCGATCGCCGCGCCGGTGCCCGGCCGGGCGCGGAGCGGGCAGGACGAGTCCGCGGTGCGGTACTGGCGCGAACGGCTCGCCGGGTTCGACGCCACCGGGATGCGGCTGGAGGAGTCGGCCGTCTCACCGGAGGAGCCCACGTTCTCCGGCGCCGAGCTGGACCGGGTGCTGACCGTACCCGCCGACATGCTCACCGGGCTCCGCCGGCGCTGCCGCGCGACCGATTCGGCGATCCTGCTCGCCACCTTCTACCTGGTGCTCCACGAGCACGGAGCCGCACCCGACGCGCTGGTCGGCGTCATGATGGACACCCGCCCCGAGGGCGGAGCCGGTGTCGGCTACCACGTGGCGACGGTGCCGCTAAGAGTCTCCCTGAACGGCCGGGCCGGATTCGCCGACCTGGTCACCCGGGTCTCCGGCGAGATCGTCGCCGGCAGGGAGAACGGCGCGATGCCCTTCGAGTTGCTCGCCACCGCCCGCCCTGACCGCTCGGAACCAGCATGGTGGCGCGGCGCCCTGGTACGGCACTGCTACAACTTCCGGCCGGAACGGGCCTCCGACGAGCCGCTCGGCGACGGGTCCCGCTTCCGGGACGTCCACACCGGCCTGTCCAGGTTCGACCTGGAGCTCGTCGTCCAACCGGTGGCGGGGACGTTGCGGGTCGGCCTCCAGTACGCCACGGAGATCCACGACGCGGCGTTCGCCGAGCGCTTCCTCGACCGGTTCGAGCTGGCGCTCGACCAGGCCGTCGCGGATCCCGACCTGGCGCTCGCGGACTTCGACCTGCGCACCGCGCGCGACCGGCACGTCGTCGCGGCCGCCAACCGGACAGCCGTGCCCTGGCCGGCCCCGCCCACTGTGCTCGGCATGATCGTCGAGGCGGCGCGCGACCGGCCCGACGCGGTCGCGATCACGCAGGGCGGACGCACCACCACCTACGGCCGGCTGCTGTCCGCCGCGGCGGCCGTCCGCGACACCGTGCTGAGCCACGGCCGCGGCGCGGACCATCCGATCGTCGCGATCGCGGCTCCGCGCGGCGCCGGCACCGCCGCCGCGGCGATCGGGATCTGGGCGGCGGGCGGCTGCTACGTGCCGCTCGACCCCGGCCACCCGCCCCGGCGGCTCCTCCAGCAGCTGGACGAGGCCGGTTGCGCGCTGGTCGTCGGCGGCGACGATCTTCCGCCGGGGTGCCTCGACGGGCGGATCCGCGTTCCGCTTCCCGATCCGGCCACGGCGGCGGGCACCGGGCCGGACCGGTTCGAGTACCGCCCGGCCCCCGCCGACCCGGCGTACGTGATCTTCACGTCGGGGTCGACGGGACGGCCGAAAGGCGTCCGGCTGACCCACCGCAACCTGGCGAACGTGGTCCGCCACTTCACCGCCGAGCTCGACCTGGACGCCTCGGTCGCGATGACATGGCTGACCACGTTCGCGTTCGACATCTCCGCCCTCGAACTGTGCCTTCCCCTCGCGGTGGGCGGGCGGGTCGTGGTCGCTCCGGACGAGTCGACGGCGCGGCCGGCCGAGCTGCTCGACCTCATCGTCCGGGAGCGGGTGTCGGTGATCCAGGCGACACCGACCACGTGGCGGCTGGTCGCCGGGCACGCGACCGGACGGCTGACCGGCCGCACGATCCTGTGCGGTGGGGAACCCCTGCCGTCGCGGCTCGCCGGACGGCTCGTGGCGACCGGCGCGCGGGTGTTCAACGTGTACGGCCCGACGGAGACGACCATCTGGTCGACCACCACCCGGATCACCCACCCCGGCGCCCGGATCACCATCGGGCGGCCGATCGCCAACACCACCGTCGACATCGTCGACCGGCGCGGCCGGCCCCGGCCGGTCGGTCTGGCCGGCGAGCTGTGCATCGGCGGTGACGGCGTCGCATCCGGTTACCACGGCCGCCCGGACCTGACCGGCGAGCGGTTCGGCGACGGTGCCCGGCTCGGCCGGCACTACCGCACCGGCGACCGGGCCCGCTGGCTGCCCGACGGGACCATCGAGCTGCTCGGCCGGGCGGACCGCCAGGTCAAGATCAGAGCGCACCGCATCGAGCTCGGCGAGGTGGAAGCCGCACTGGAGACGCATCCGGACGTCACGACGGCGGCGGCGATCGTGGTCGGCGACTCCGCCGACACCAGGATCACCGCGTTCGTCGTCGCCGATCGGGCCGGGCTGGAGACCGAGCTCTGGAACCACGTGAGCGAGGTGCTGCCCGGCTACGCGGTGCCGAGCGGGATCACGGTGCTCGACGCGCTGCCGACCACGGCCAACGGGAAGGTGGACTACCGTGCGCTGGCCGCACGTCCGGCCGGCCCGCCGGCCCGCGGCGGCCGCCGGAACGGCGCCGAGGCGACCGACGAGACCGAGGCGGCGCTCATCGCCCTGTGGAGGTCCGTGCTCGGCCGAGCCGACCTGGATCGGGACGCCAACTTCTTCCTGAGCGGCGGGCACTCCCTGCTCGCCGCGCGCCTGGCGCAGATCGCGAGCGACAGGTTCGGAACGCCTCTCACCATGGGCGCGGTCTTCCGCGCCCCCACTCCAGCCGCCTTCGCGACGCTCGTCCGCGAGGAGGCGGGACGATGACGCATGATCAGCGGCAGATCGTCACCGCGTTGACCGACTCGATCCGCGAGCAGGTGGGCTGGACGATCCCCGTGGACGCCGGCTTCTTCGAAGCCGGACTGGACTCCGCGGCGATGATCGGCGTGTCCGCCCGCCTGCGGCGACGGATCGGCCGCGAACTGCCCGTCTCCGCGTTCTTCGAGCACGCGACCGTGCGCGCTCTCGCCGTGTTCGTCGCCGGCTCGGCCGAACCAGCCGGTCGAGGAGCCGGCCGGCCACCCGTGGGCACCGCCTGGACGCCGTACGAGCGACGCGCGCTCAGATCTCGTCTGTGGCGACGGAAAGGTTCGTGACCATGACCGACGACCTCATCGCGGTGGTCGGGATGGCCTGCCGGCTGCCGGGTGCGCACGACCTTGAGGGATACTGGGCCAACCTGGCCTCGGGCGTGGAGACCCTCCCCTCTCCCCCGGCCGGCGGACCGCGGACCGACCCGGGAACGCCGGACGTCGACCGGTTCGACGCTGACCTGTTCGGAATGACCGCGGACGAGGCGCGCCTCTGCGACCCGCAGATCCGGATGTTCATCGAGACGTGCCACGCCGCGCTGGAGAACGCGGGCTACGATCCGTTCGGCATCGACGAGTCCGCCGGCGTGTTCGGCAGCGGCGGACCGGCCGACCACCTCGCGACGCTCACGTCGTACACGCTCGACCTCCACGGGCCGAGCATGACGGTGCTCACCGCATGCTCGGGTTCGCTGGTCGCCGCCCATATGGCGGCACAGTCACTCCGGGCGGGCGATTGCGATCTGGCCATCGCGGGCGGCTCGGTGGTCGACCTGCCGCTCGGCCGCGGCCGGCGGGCGGACGGCCTCCAGAGCACGTCCGGCACGGTCTCCGGCAGCGGCGCCGGGGTCGTCGTGCTCCGCCGCCTGGCCGACGCCATCGCGGCCGGCGACGCCGTCAGGGCCGTCATCCGAGGCAGCGCGGTCAACAACGACGGCGCCGGCAAGGCGTCGTTCAGCGCGCGGAGCGTCTCCTGGCAGGCGGCGGTCATCGCCGAGGCGATGGCGCTCGCCCGCGTGCACCCGGCGGAGGTGGGGTACGTCGAGACGGACGCGACCGGCAGGCCGCTCGGCGACTCGGCCGAGGTGGGCGCCCTCGCGGAGGCATTCGCGATGCTGGCCGACCACCGGCCGCCCCACCCGGGCACCGTCATCGGCTCGGTGAGGTGCGACATCGGGCACCTCGACGCGATGACCGGCATCGCCGGGCTGATCAAGACGGTGCTGATGCTGGAACGCGAGGCGATCGTCCCGACGATCGGGACGACGCGGTCAGCTCCCCGGCCCGACCTCGCCTCGACCCCGTTCACGATCGCCACCGAGCTCCGCCACTGGCCCCGGGAGGCCGACCGGCCACGCGTCGCGTCGGTGAGCGCGTTCGGCTTGGGCGGAACCAACGTCCACATGGTGGTGGGCGATGTGCCGGACCCGGACCCGCTGCCCGCACCGGCGCCGGGCACCCCGCCCCATGTCATCGTGCTGTCCACGCGGTCCGACCGCGCCACGGAGGAGCTGCGGGCCGGGCTCGCCGGCCATTTCGCCGCGCACGGCGACGAGCATTTCGCCGACGCCGTGGCGACCCTGCAACACGGCCGTACCGCACATCCCGTTCGGCTCGCCGCCGTGTGCACCGACTCCGTCGACGCGGCCAAGGCGCTGACCGACCCCGCCCGGCGGCTCACCGGTCACGCCGGAGACGCGTCCACCGTGCTCCTGTTCCCCGGGATGGACACGCTCCCGCCACGCGCGGCCATCGCCCTCTACGGGTCGGTGCGCGCATTCACCGTGGCCATGGACGAGTGCCTGGAGCTGTTCGAACGCGCGGGTGCCCGCCGCCTGTACGACACCTGGCATGCCGACCGGCCGGCGAACGACCCCGCTGTGGTGGAGCCCCTCCTGTTCGCCATGCAATGCGCGCTGGCCGCCATGTGGCGTGATTTCGGCGTCGAACCGCACGCCGCCCTCGGATACGGCCTCGGCGAGGTCACCGCGGCCACCGTCGCCGGCCTGATCGACCTCCCCGCCGCGGTGGAGGCGGTACGCGCCCGCGCGATGGCCGGGCACCCGGGCGGCGGCGACGCACGAGAGGCCGCTGCACGATGGGCGGCCGCCATCGCGGCGGCACCGGTTCGGCCGCCGCGGATACCGATCTACTCGGGGACGACCGGCCGGCGCGTCACCGACCTGGAGTCCATCGTTCCAGGGCTCCTAACCGGCCGGTCCATGCGGCCCGAGCCGCTCGGCCAGGCGCTGCGGGCCGTGCTGGACTCGCCCGGCCGGCTGCTGCTGGACGTCGGGCCCGGCACCGCGCTCGGCGACCCTGTGACGGTCGACCCGCCGGTCCCCGTCGTGGCCGGGCTGCCCGCGGGAAAGGAGGATCTGGACGGCATAGCACACGCCGTGGCGGAGCTGTGGGTCAACGGGGTGGAGGTCGACTGGGAAGCCGCCGGCCACCCGGCCCCGTCCCGGCGGGTGGCCCTGCCCGGCTATCCCTACCAGCGAGACCGGTACTGGATCGACCCGCCGTTCAGCACCGTGGAATTCGTGCGCCGGCCCCGGCCGGAGACCGCGGACGGCAGCGCCGGAAGCGCTCTCGTGCTGTCGCCCGACGAGGGCGAGCAGGCCGAGCGCGTCCTGCTCGCCCTCCGGCTCGCCGGCTACCGGACGACGGTGATCCGCCGCGGTGAGGGTTTCGCCGAGACGGACGCGGGGTTCGTCATCGGCGGCGCCGGCGACCTGCGGCGTGTCGGGCTCGTGATGGAGGAGAGCGGTGAGCGGCCTGACGCCTTCGTCCACGCCGCCAGTCTGGCGGCGTCGCCGGCCGCCGGATCCGCCCTCCTCCCCGCCCACGTGGAGGGGACGGCCGAGAGCCACGTCACGTTCGCGGAGCTCGCGACCGGCCGGCGGTCCGGACCCGGCACACCCGCGTTCCACATCCTCACCACCGGTGCGGTGGACGTCTCCGGAGACGACCGGGTCGATCCCGCCAGGGCCGTGCTCCTCGGCGTGGCTCGCGACCTCCTCACCGCGTCCGGCATGCGCGGCGGCGTGATCGACATCGGCGACCGGGTGAGAGCGGCGGACATCGCCGCGGAGCTCCGGCTCGGCCTGCCGGCTCCCCTGGTGGCGCTTCGCGGACGGAACCGGTGGCTTCCCACCGGATGCCCGCTCGCGCTTCCCGCCACCGGATCCGACGGGCTTCGCGAAGGCGGCGTCTACGTGGTCACCGGCGGGCTCGACGGGCCGAGCCTCGCGGTCGCGCAGGCACTCGGCGACAGGCTGCGCGCCCGCGGCATGGACTTGCATCCCATCGCCGCCGACGTCGGCGACCGGAACGCCCTGCGCGGCGAACTGGTCGCACTCACAGCACGGTTCGGACCGGTCAACGGGCTGTTCCATATCGGCAATGACGCGGGACCGGCGACGAACGCACTGCCGGAAGCGGCCGCCGTCTCCGTCAGGAAAGCCCTGGGCTCGGCGAACCTCGCGGAGGTCTTCGCCGACGCGCCACCTCTCGACTTCGCCGTGCTCTTCTCCGGCAGGACGGGCCGCGCCGTGGACGCGGCGGGCGACGCCGTCCTCGATGCGATGGCGGTGACGCCGCCGCCGTCCGGCCGCCCGGTCAGCATCATCTGCCCGGTTCCGCCCGACCTCACACCGACCGGCACCGCACCGACCGGCGCAACGGCAGACCCGGAGCAGCCGGCCGCGATGACGTGGGAGATGGAGTTCAGTGCGAGCACCCACTGGACGCTCGACGAGCATCGGACAGGCCGGACTCCGGTGATGCCGGAGACCGCCTGGCTCGACCTCGTCATCGGCCTGTTCGGCGAGAAGTCCGCCGATTCCGGCGCGGCGGTCGAGCTGCGTGACGTGGCCTTCCACGAACCGTTCACCGTCCAGGGAACCCGCTCCGCGCACGTGACGATCGCCCCTTCCGGCGGTGGGTACGAGTTCGCGATCAGGTCGGCCCCCGAGGACGGCCGGGTCCTCCACGCGACCGGCTGGATCTCCGGGTACGACGGCAGCGCGCCCGTGGCCGATCTCGCGGCGCTCACCACCCGGATGACGGAGACCGGCCGGCGCGTGCACCTGCCGGAGGGGCATCCGTTCACGATCGGCCCGCGCTGGCACAACGTGACGGCGACCGCTCAGACCGGCCGGGAAAAGCTCGTGTCGGTCACGCTGATGAGCGCTTTCGCGGCCGACCTCTCGGAGCACCGGTTGCATCCCGCGCTCCTGGACACCGCGACCGCCGCCATGTTGGCGGCCGGCGAAGGCTCTTTCGCGCCGGCGGCCATCCGCCGGATGCGGGTGTACGGCGACCTGCCGGCCGGTTTCCACAGCCACCTGCGCCGGGAATCGCCGACGGCGACCCCGATGGCGGCCGGCGATATCGAGCTGATCGCACCGGACTGCACCGTGCTCGTGAGCATCGACGGCTTCACCGCGCAGGAGCGCGGCACGGGTGACGGCCGGACCGGACCGGCGGCCACCGATGCCGGCCTCGCGGACCCGACGTCATCCCGGCCCGGCCTCGATCCGGTCGAATGCGCTCAGGTGGTGCTGCGGGCACTGGCGGGCCAGGCCGAGGGCGCGATTCTCGTCCGCCCCGATGCGGGACGGTGATCGGCAGCGGACCCCGAAGAGGGAACCAGGGCGCATCCGCCCACCGGCCCGGCCATCCGGCGGAACCGGTTGGGGATCAGTTCCGGAGCGCCAGCATCGCCGCCCTGGTCAGGTCGGCCTTGTTGCCGAGAGCCCACTTGGACCGGATGCGTTTGACGTAGGTGTCGACCGTGTGCCGGCTGATGCCCAGGCGGGTCGCGACCTGGTTGTGCGTGAACCCCCGTGCGATGAGATCCAAGACCTGGTGCTCACGCGAGGAAAGCGAACCGAGCCGCTGCGCCGGCGCCAGCGCGGCCGGCTCGGTGTCCTCGGTGCCCTCCCAGAACCGCGCGCCCCGGGCCGCTCCCCGCACGGCCGAGACGAAGCTCGTGCCATCCGCTTCGCGATTCACGCAGCCACAGGCGTAGGCGGCGAGCGGCGTCGAACGGACCGCGAAAGCGTCATCGGTGACCAGGAGCAGCGGTGGAGCCCCGAGGGAGAACGCCGCGCCGGCCAGCGCGTCGTGCGCGATCGGGAGTGCCATCACGAGAACGTCCGCCCGCCACCACGACCCGATGCTCTGCAGATCCGAGTGAATCCCTGTCACGGTGATCCCGTTCTGGCTGAGCAAGGCGGAAAGGCCATTCGCATAGATCGGCATGTTGTCGAACAGCTCAACTCTGATCACGCACGCCCTTCCTCCCCGATTTACGCAGCTGAGCGCAGGTGGCAGTCTGCCAGCATCCGGTTTCAGATCCGCTTCACCACTCATGCAGGTGTGCGTCGTCCAGCCGTAGTGACATTCGGGGTTGCGGGCTTCTCCACCGTCCCGGGACGGTGTCATGTCCGGGCTGGAGGTCTCTCCTTGAGGGCGGCGGTGGTGAGGGTCTTCATGCGGCGGCATGCTCGTCGGTAGAAGCGGAGCTGGGTGGCGCGGCCGAAGAGGATGAAGCCGAGGCGCACGATCGGGTTCGGGATGGACGCCCGCTGCGAGAAGCCGTGGACGTGGAACTCCACCTCGCCCGTGTCGAGCCACTTGCGCACTTCCTGGTCCATCTGGCCGCGTTCGAGATGGCCCTGGAGCGTCCGGTAGTGCCAGCCCCACACGCGCGCGCGGCGGCCGTCGACGTCGACGACCCCGTCGACGACGTCTCCGACGCGGAGGCCGAGGTAGAAGCGCAGCCCGTAGAACCGGCCTTCGAGCAGCATGTCCCGTCCGGGCTCCGGAGGTCCCGAGCGGCGGATCTCCCGGATGATGCGCGGGTCGGCGTACTCGTAGTCGCGGACGAGGCGGCGGGCGACCTCCCAGCTTCCTCCCTCGACCGGCGGGCCGGGCGGTTCCGGTGGCAGCGGCTGCCGGAAGTCGTCGACGTGCCAGCCCCGTTCCGGACGGCTCATGTCGTGCTCGTCCGGATCGAAGTTGAGGGGAAGCCGGTGCAAGCCGGCGTGGCGCCGGCGCATCCGCTGCTCGACGCGGGTCCTCGGTCTCATCGGGTCCTCTCCGGCAGGGGCGACCGGTCGGAGCGTGCATGCCCGGCACGGCGGGCCGCATTCCGCACGGCGGCGTAGGTGACGCCGCGCGCCTGCTGGAGGACGCCCGCGGGAGGCAGGTGCGCTATGCGATTGAGGACGGGGTTGAAGCGCATCGGCTCGCTGTCGTCGTCCCGCGCGGGGCCCTGGATCCGCAGTTCACCGAATCGCTCCCAGGGGCCGAACTCGGTGGCCACCACCAGGTCCAGCAGCAGGGGCCGCTCGTCCAGGGCGCGGGCCAGGGAGACGAGGTCAGCGGGGATGTGCGAGCCTCGTCGCGCGACCGCGCCCAGCAGGACCTTGCGGTCACCGGCGCGATACGCGAGGAGGGAGCCGTAGAACGCCGGGCTCCACCTGGTCGCGGGTCGTAGCAGGTGGCGGCCCAGCCGGGTCTGGCCGGTCGTCGCCAGGAGCAGTTCCGCCTCTCCTGAGGACGGTTGCCGCCATCGCAGTGCCAGGCCGAGCACGTCCGGGAGCAGGGGCGGCAGGCCGACCGCGCGGGAGAGCCGCGCACGGCCGCGCAGTGCCGTGCGGTCGTCGAGGAGCGGGACGCCCCAGTACCGGGACGTCCCGTGCAGGGTCAGGGTGGCGTCGAACACCAGGCCCCGGGGATGCAGCGGCCGGTCGCGCAGCTTCGTCGCCAGGGCGAAGGGCCGGGCGAAGGCGGAGGTGACCGCGCCGGTGACGAGCCGCTGGAAGCGCCCGGGGCCCGAGACGTCCGCCCGTTCGGTCCAGACCTCCACGGCACCGATCATGCGGCCGCCCGACAGCTCGGCGACCCGGGTGCAGAAGTGCGTCCACATGTGCAGCTGCATCTCCTTGGCGATGCCCAGGCCCACGTAGAGCGCCTTCCCCAGGCGGTCGGCACTGCGCGCCCAGGACTCGATGGTGAAGACGACGCCGCCGCCCGGGAGGTCCTGGGCCCGGAACTCGATCTCCCCCGCCTCCAGATGGCCCTGGAGCGTTGCAAACCGGAACGACTCCGGCGTCCGCTCCACCACCCGGACCGGGCAGTTCCACGGCCCGGGCATGTGGACCACGTACTCGTCCCCGACCTCCAGCGGCCGGGCGTCCCCCACGGTCTTGTCGAAGACGGCGACCTCGACCGGGGAGGCCGCGTTGAGGTCCTTGCCGAGGCGTTCCATCAGCTGGGCCGCGCTCAGCGGGCAGTCCGAGAGGCGGACCGTGTAGCGCCGCTGGTAGACCGGCCCGGTGCCCTCCCGGGGGGGCTGGATCCCCTCGACGTCGCGGCGCGGTATCCGCTTGATCTCGGCCACGGCTCCCGTGCGGAGCCGGCCCCGCCGGACCCGGCGGGAGTTCCGCAACCACCGCCACAGGGCGATGCCCATGCCCGCGGGCCAGCGCACCGCCCGCGCACGCCGCCGCCATCGTACTCGCACGGCGCCCCCCGATACCGTCGCATCGGTGCCCCGGCATCCGCCGGGCCGATGGGCGTGGCCTACCCGGCCCGATCCCGCCGAATCACGGCGGCGGGCCCGGCTCGCCTTCCGGCGCGGCGGTGTGCGACGGCAGGCCGCGTGTCCGCCGCCGCTCCTTCATCTCGGCTTCCTGGACGTGCCGCCGGCCTCCCGTGAGGCGGTCGCGCACCTCGCCCTCCAGACGGTGGAACGCCTGGTAGTAGCCCTCGTCGTACTCCTCCACGAGCTGGAACGTCCAGCGGCCCCGCAGGACGTTGCGGCCGATCAGCTCCTCGGCGACCCGGTCGGCCAGGTCGCCGTGGCCCGCGGCGCGCAGGAGCTCCACGGCCTCGTCCAGTTGCCCGTCCGCCCGGCCGGTCAGTTGATGGAACGCGTACAGGTGACCCCGCGCGCACTCCGTGGTCTCCAGCGCCTCCGTCACGCGGCCGGCCGCGGCCACGGCCTCGTCGGTGGCGCCCCCCGGCCTGAGATGGCGGGCCGCGGGCCGGTCGGCGGAGCCTTCCTCTGCGATCATGCGTCACCTCTACCCCGCGGCGGGGCCCCCACCCCGCACGGCGCGGCCAGCCGGCGAAGAGCGCCGCGAGACGCCGAGGTCCGCCAGCGCGCCGGGCAGCGGATCATCGGGCGGGTTCCGGTCGTCGGCACGGTCGCCCACCGCGGCGCGGGCCCGCTCGACGAGGCCCCACCAGTCATCGATCGTCACGGGCGGCGAGCCCAGCGGGACCGGCCGTCAGCGGGCGCCGAGGTTCATCCGGATGTCGTCGGCGGCCCAGAGGACGAAGCGCTCGATCGGGGTGATCGTCTGGCCGGGCGCGAGCTCGAAGCGGAACCGCTTGAGCAGGATCGCCAGGACGAGCTCGGCCTCGACCATGGCCAGGGCGGCGCCCTCGCAGCTCCGCGGGCCGAGCCCGAACGGGATGTAGGCGAGGCGGTGGCGTCCCGCGGACGCCTCCGGGGTGAACCGGCCGGGGTCGAACCTCTCCGGGTCGGGCCAGTACTCGGGGTTCATGTGCACGGCCCAGAACGGATAGAAGATCGTCGTGCCGGCCGGGACGGTGTACTCGCCGAGCCGGACGTCCTCGGTGGCCTCCCGCGCGCCGTAGGGGCCGGGCGGGTAGAGCCGCATGGCCTCCTTGACGACCGCGTCCAGGTGGGTCAGTTTGCGGAGGTCACTGTAGTCAGGGGCGGGACGGTCGCCGAGGATCTCGTCCACTTCGGCTGTGGCGCGCTCCGCCGCGTCCGGGTGCCGGGCCAGGAGATACAGGGTCCAGGAGATGGCGACGCCGGTGGTGTGGTGGGCGGCCAGCATGGTCATCAGGACGGTGTCGCGGATCCGCGCCGGGGACTCGCCGGCGGCGGCCAGGGCGGCGATCAGGTCGCTGCGGCCCGCGTCGCCCCGCTCGCGGTGCGCGGCGAGCACCTCGTCGGTGGTCGCGCGCAGGTAGGCCAGGGCCTCCTCGGCCCGGCGCGCCTCCTCGCCGCCGGACGCGTCCGCCTGGCCCATGTAGTGGGTGAGGACGGTCTCGAACGCGGACACGACCCGTCCGGCGGACTCCTCGGACCCGAGGCCGCTGCCGAGCGCGTACTGGCAGATCATGCTCAGCGACAGTTCGCTGAGGTCCTTCTGGAGGGCGATCGGGCCGTCGGTCGCCCGCGCCGCCCACCGGTCGGCCATGCCGGTGGCCAATGCGGTGAACTGCGCGAAGTGGGCCTCGTGCGAGGGGCGCCCGGCCAGCACCGACAGCATCGCCCGCCGCCACGGGCCGTGCTCGGCGGCCGGGATGGTCTGCAGGTTGCCCGACTCCTGGAGGGGAGCCAGGAACTCGAAGAGCTTCTCCGGACGCTTGTCGATCTTCGCGGTCGCCTCCAGCAGGACGGGGTCGGCGACCGACACCGCGAGGCCCGCGCCGGGCAGCGGGAAGCGCACCACCGGCCCGTACTCGGCGTGCAGGTCGAGCTGGTAGTTGTGCAGCCCGCCGGCCGCCGCGATGGCCGCGCCGCCGTCCGACTCGGTGGGCGGTCCAGGGATTTGCGATGCTGTGCTGGCGTCGCCTGGCATTTGCGCTCCCGCGTACAGATCTCGGCTTCGGTTGTCCCCGAGTTGATCACAATGCTTACATGTTCGGGGACGAATCGCGATAAGTCCGAAGCCGGACACGATCCGCCCTCGAGAGGCCGGGAGGAGATGATGGACGGCATCGATGTGAATACGCCGAACGTCCCGCGAATGTACGACTACCTCCTCGGCGGCAAGGACAACTATGCCGCCGACCGGGAGGCCGTGGAAGAGGTGGTCCGGCATGCTCCGGACACGCCGTTCATGGCGCGCGAGAACCGCGCCTTCCTGCGGCGCGCGGTGCGTTTCCTGGCCGAGTCCGGCATCCGCCAGTTCATCGACATCGGCTCGGGGCTGCCCACCCAGGGCAACGTGCACGAGATCGCCCACCAGGTCGCGCCCGACGCCCGCGTCGTGTACGTCGACCGGGAGCCGGTCGTGCTCGCCCACGGGAGGGCGCTGCTGGCCGCCACGCCCGAGGTCACCGTCATCCAGGGCGACGCCCGGCGCCCCGGTGAGATCCTGGAGGATCCGGAGCTGAACGCGCTCATCGACTTCGACCGGCCGGTCGCGGTGCTGATGCTGGCGGTGCTCCACTTCATCGGCGACCACGACGACCCGCCCGGGATCGTGGCGCGCCTCCGCGACGCCGTCGTCCCCGGGAGCTACCTGGCCGTGTCGCACGTGACCGGCGACTTCGACACCGACAGCCGGGTCCGGGACGCGGGCGCGGTATACGAAAAGGCCACGTATCAGATCACCCTGCGTGCCCGCGCGGACATCGCGCGCCTGTTCGACGGCTTCGAACTCGTCGATCCGGGACTCACCACTTTGTCGATGTGGCGTCCGGACCCTCGTTCTACCGTTCCACTCCGGGCCGACCGCCAATGGTGCTACGCCGGCGTCGGACGCAAGGTGGGCCCGGGCGAGGGCGGACCGGCCCGCACCTGAGCCATTTTGGTTGAAATTTGTAATTCCAGCGTCCACCGGGTTTGACCAGTTCCCGCAGGGGTGAGTAAGCGCTCCTTTCCCCCGGGCTCCGGAAACGCCGGCGGTCAGAGGCCGAGGCGCCGGGCGTGCCGGTCGAGGAAGGCGACGACCTCGTCGGCGGGCTTGTCCGGCAGGCCCCACATGATCTCGGTGACGCCGGCCTCCTCCCAGGCGGCGATGTCCTCGGGCGAGGGGCGCATCGCGGCCAGGACGGAGATCTCCGGCCGGCCGCTCCGCCCCGCGTCGCTCCAGGCGGCCTGGAGCGCGGCGGCCTTGGGCAGGATGTCGCGCTCGATCGGGGTGGTGATCCAGCCGTCGGCGTGGGCGGCGATCCACGCGAACGTCTTCGGCCCGCCGCCCGCGCCGATCAGCAGCGGGATGTGCGGCTGGACGGGCTTGGGCCAGGCCCAGGACGGGCCGAACGAGACGAACTCCCCGGCGTAGGACGCCTGCTCCTCGGTCCACAGCGCGCGCATCGCCTCGACGTACTCGCGCAGCACCGTCCGGCGCCTGCCCGCCGGGACGTGGTGGTCGGCGAGCTCGTCGGTGTTCCATCCGAACCCGGCGCCGACCGTGACCCGCCCGCCGGACAGGTGGTCGAGCGTGGCGACGGCCTTGGCGAGCGTGATCGGGTCCGACTCCACCGGCAGCGCCACCGCGGTCGCGAGCCGGATCGTGGACGTGACGGTCACCGCGGACGCCAGCGAGACCCACGGGTCGAGCGTGCGCGTGTAGCGGTCGTCGGGCAGCGTCTCGTCACCCGTGCCCGGATGCGCCGCGTCGCGCTTGACCGGGATGTGCGTGTGCTCGGGCACGTAGAACGTGTGGAACCCGTTCTCCTCTGCGGCCTTCGCGGCGGCGGCGGGCGTGATGCCCCTGTCACTGGTGAAGAGCACGATGCCGTGTCGCATGCGTCCGATACTAGAACGCGTTCTATCGACGCGGGGGCGGGATCCCGGCCTACGGTTCGCGGCCGCCGCGCACGGCCCGCGGCAGCGCGGTCAGCTTCCGGCCGACCTTGAAGCTGACCGAGCCGCGGACGGATTCCAGCTCCTGCCTGGCGCGGGCCAGCTTCTCCTCCGTGCGGGCCAGCCGCTGCTCCGCCTGGGCGAGCCGCTCCTTCACCTTGGCGGAGTCGTTCTTCTTCTTCGCCGCCTTGGCCTTGACGCGGACGAGCGGCCGGCCGGCGACCTCCTGGACCTCGTGCCAGACGTCCTCCCGGCCGCGCAGCCACTCCAGGAGCTCGTCCTGGACGGCGGCCGGGTCGCCCCAGGTGCCGTAGAGCTTCTGGGTGGTGACGCAGATCGGGTGCAGCCCGTCGACGGCCACCGCCTCCCAGACCGCGGCGGAGACGCCGGGGGTGTGCTCGGACCGGTAGTCGTCGCACACGACGAGACCCTCGGCGGGCAGCATGATGTGCGCGGCCCGGATGTCGCCGTGCACGTGCTCGTACAGGTGAGACGCGTCCACGTGCACGAACCGGCAGGTCTCGGGCTGGACCTGGTCGAGGATGAGCGACGTGGGCCCCTGGACGATCACCGGGAGCTCATCGTGGAACGCGCGGTAGTTGGACTCGAACGCCCGGCGGGTCAGGGTGGAGTACGAGCCCTCCATCTCCGCCTGGTTGGAGTCGTCCGGTGCGTCGGAGTCGAACAGGTCGCACACGGTGAAGGTCTCGCCCTCGCGCCGGTGCCGCCCCATGAGGATGGCGCTCTTGCCGAGGTAGGAGCCGAGCTCCACGAGGTCGCCGCGCTGCCCCAGGCGTTCCTGGCGTTCCAGAAACCAGGTGAAGAGCAGCTGGTCGACCTTGGGGAACCACCCCTTGACATCGTCGAGCGAGGCGGGACGCCCGGTGTCTTGGCTGATCATGAACGACTCCATCGTCATCGTGGTGCGGGAGCGAGGGACACGAAGCACCGAATTCGTCATGGTAGGTGAACAGAGCGTCATGACCGCAACCGCCGTTTCGGCCAGAGTGGACGACATTGACAGCGGTGTCCACGGCGCCGTACCGTTCGGCTGATTTCACGGTCGCCCGAGGGAAATCCGGTGAGAGGCCGGTGCGGACGCGCCACTGTATCCGGGACGCAGATCCCGGGAGCCAGGTCGCTCGGGTGATCGCGACCTCATTGTCCGGGACGCGCTAGATCCCCTACGGAGGCACCGTGAGCACTGCGTCTGCACGCAGCATGCCCGCTCGCACCATCCCCCTTCACCGAATCGTTCCGTGGCTGCTCGCGGTCCCCGTGCTGCTGCTGCTCGGCTACCTCGTCCTGATGGACAACGGCGCCGTGTCGCAGACCGGCGGCTACCTCCACGAGCTGATGCACGACGGGCGGCACCTGCTCGGCGTGCCCTGCCACTGACATGGTGCGCACCCTGCTGGTCAGGGGCCTGCTTCTGGGCCTGCTGGCCGGTCTCGTCGCGGGCGCCTTCGCCTTCGCGGCCGGTGAACCCCGGATCGACGAGGCGATCGCACTGGAGAACGCCGCCGCAGCGCACGAGCACGCCGCCGGAGCGGCCCACGAGCACGGCGAAGAGGTGAGCCGGGGCACGCAGAAGGCCGGGCTGTTCCTCGCCACCGGGCTCTACGGGCTCGCCGCCGGCGGCGTGTTCGCGCTCGTGTTCGCGGCCCTGCGGGGGCGTGTCGGCCCGCGGTCGGACGGCGGGCTCGCGCTCGCCGCCGCGGGGACCGCCTTCGCCGCCGTGATCCTCGTCCCGTTCGTCAAGTACCCGGCGAACCCGCCGGCGGTGGGCGACCCGGAGACGATCAACAGCCGGACCGTGCTGTACCTGGCGATGATCGGTGTCGGACTGCTCTCGGCCGCCATCGCGGTGACCACGGCGCGGAGCGTGCCGGGCGGGCCGTGGGCGCGCTGGCCCGCGGCCGTACTCGCCTTCCTTATCCCCGTGGTCGTGGCGTCGCTGCTGCTGCCCGGGGTCGACGAGGTGCCGGACGGTTTCCCGGCCACGCTGCTGTGGCGGTTCCGCATCACCTCGCTCGGGACGCAGATGGTGTTCTGGGCGTCGTTCGGCACGCTCTTCGGGTGGCTCTGCGACCGGGCGGCGCGTCCCGCGCCGGCCCCGGCGCCGGCATGAGCGGGCCCGCCTGAACGGGGTGCTGTTCGTCCGCCACGCGACGTCGGCGGGGATGCGGGAGGCCCGCTTCCCCGCCGGCGAGGCCGCCGACCCGTCCGCGCTGGCGCGGGCGCGGGCGCTCGCCGGGCGGCTGCCGGACGGCGCGTGCTGGACCTCCCCCGCGCCGGCCGCCCGGCAGACCTGCGCCGCGCTCGGGCTCGACGCCCGCCCCGAGGCGGCCCTCGCCGAGGCCGACCACGGCCGGTGGGCCGGGACCGCGTACGCGCGGGTGGCCGCCCGCGAGCCGGACGCGCTCGCGTCCTGGCTGGCGGACCCGCACGCCGCCCCGCACGGCGGCGAGAGCCGGGCGGACCTCGCGGCGCGGGTCGGGGCGTGGCTCGGCACCGGGCCGTCCGGCGTCGCCGTCTGCGACGCGGGCGCCATCCGGGCCGCGCTCGCCCACGCACTCGGCGTCGGCGTCCTCGCGGCCGACCGGATCGATCTCGCGCCGCTGTCCACGACAAGGCTGACCGCCGCCAGGGGCGGCTGGCGCGTCGCACACGTCAACCGGAAGGTCTCGGAGTGAACGCCACCTATCCGTTCAGCGCCGTCGTCGGGCTGGACGACCTGAAGCTGGCGCTGCTGCTGAACGCCGTCTCACCACGGGTGGGCGGCGTCCTGGTGCGGGGCGAGAAGGGCACCGCCAAGTCGACGATCGTGCGCGCGCTGGCCGCGCAGCTGCCCGCCGTGGACACCGTGGCGGGCTGCCGGTTCGCGTGCGACCCGGCGGCGCCGGACCCGGACTGCCCGGACGGGCCGCACGAGGCGGGCGGGCCCGCCGAGCGGCGGCCGTCCGCGCTGGTGGAGCTGCCGGTCGGCGCGTCCGAGGACCGGCTCGCCGGGTCGCTGGACGTCGAGCGGGCGCTGACGGAGGGCGTGAAGGCGTTCGAGCCGGGGCTGCTCGCGGCGGCGCACCGGGGCGTCCTGTACGTGGACGAGGTGAACCTGCTCCACGACCACCTGGTGGACCTGCTGCTGGACGCCGCCGCCCTCGGCACCTGCTACGTCGAGCGCGAGTCGGTGTCGGTCCGGCACGCCGCCCGGTTCCTGCTGGTCGGCACGATGAACCCGGAGGAGGGCGAGCTGCGTCCCCAGCTCCTCGACCGCTTCGGGCTGACCGTCGAGGTGAGGGCGTCCCGGGACCCGAAAGAACGCGCCGAGGTCGTCCGGCGCCGGCTGGCGTTCGAGGCGGACCCCGCCGCGTTCGCCGCGCGGTGGGCGGACGCGGAGGCCACCCTCGCCGGGCGTATCGGCGCCGCGCGGGAGCGGCTGGACGGCGTCCGGCTGCCGGACCGGCGCCTCGAACAGATCGCGGCGGTGTGCGCCGGGTTCGAGGTGGACGGGCTGCGCGCCGACCTGGTCACGGCGAACGCGGCGCTCGCGCACGCCGCCTGGCTCGGGCGGGACGTGGTGACGGCCGAGGACGTGCGCGCGGCGGCCCGGCTGTCGCTGCCGCACCGGCGCCGGCGCGACCCGTTCGACGCCCCCGGCCTGGACGAGTCACTGCTCGACGAGCTCCTGAGCAGCACATCACCCGACGATGACGACCCGCCGCCCGGCGGCGGCACCACGCAGGAGACCGGCGGCGCGCAGGAGGGCGGCGGCGCGCAGGAGGGCGGCACCCCACCGGAAGAGGACCCCGCGCGGGGGGAAGATTCCGCAGGGCGGGAAAGCGGCGCAGTGAGGGACCGCCCTCCGCGGGGCGACGACCCCGCGTGGGGCGACAACGCCCCGCGGCAGAACGACCCGCCTGGGGGTGGCGACGGCGTGGGGAGCGGTGGTGATCACGCGGCGGGCGGCGTGCCGGGTGAGCGGGTCGCGGTGGCTCTGGCGCCGTATGCGGTGCCGATGCTGGAGGTGCCCGGGGTCGGTGACGGTGTCGCGGGGCGGCGGTCGCGGGCGCGGACGCCGCGGGGGCGGGTCACCGGGGCGCGGCGCCCGGACGCGAGGGTCCGGGACCCGCACGTGGTCGCGACCCTGCTGGCCGCCGCGCCGCACCAGCGGGCGCGCGGCCGGGACGGCGCGGGACTCGTGCTACGGCCGGACGACCTGCGGGAGGCGGTCCGCGAAGGCCGCGAGGGCAACCTCGTGCTGTTCGTCGTGGACGCCAGCGGCTCGATGGCGGCCCGCCGCCGGATGACGACGGTGAAGACGGCCGTCCTCAGCCTCCTGCTGGACGCCTACCAGCGCCGCGACAAGGTCGGCCTCGTCACGTTCCGGGGCCGGGCGGCCGAGCTGGTCCTGCCCCCGACGTCGTCCGTCGAGGCGGGGGCGGCGCGGCTGCGGGCGCTGCCGACCGGCGGCCGCACGCCGCTCGCCGCCGGGCTCGTCCGGGCGGCCGAGGTCCTGCGCGCCGAGCGGCTGCGGGACCCGGCGCGGCGCCCCCTGCTGGTGGTCGTCACGGACGGCCGGGCCACCGCGGGCGGCGACGTGGAACGTGCCGCGGGGCTGCTGGCGGGCACGGCGGCGATCGTCGTGGACTGCGAGTCCGGCCCGGTGCGGCTCGGCCTCGCGGGGCGGCTGGCGGTCCGGCTCGGGGCGCGGCTCGTCCCGCTGGACGACCTCGGCGGGGCCGTCCGCGATCACAGGAAGGCGGCCTGAGATGCCCCAGGGAAAGCCCGTGTCCGTCCCCGACGACGGCCTGACCACCCGGCAGCGCCGGAACCGGCCGCTGCTGATCGTCCACACCGGCCCAGGGAAGGGCAAGTCGACGGCCGCGTTCGGGATGGCGCTGCGGGCGTGGAACCAGGGGTGGCCGGTCGGGGTGTTCCAGTTCGTGAAGTCGGCGAAGTGGCGCATCGGCGAGGAGCGGGCGCTGCGGGTGCTGGGCGAGAGCGGCGAGGGCGGTCCGGTCGCCTGGCACAAGATGGGTGAGGGCTGGTCGTGGATCCGGCGGCCCGGCACCGAGGCGGACCACGCGGCGGACGCGCGGGAGGGCTGGGAGCAGATCAAGCGGGACCTGGCCGCCGAGACGTACCGTTTCTATGTGCTGGACGAGTTCACCTACCCGCTCAAGTGGGGCTGGATCGACCTGGACGACGTGGTCGGCGCGCTGACCGGGCGTCCCGGGAACCAGCACGTCGTCGTCACCGGCCGGGACGCCCCGGACCGGCTCGTCGAGGCCGCCGACCTGGTGACGGAGATGGGCAAGGTCCGGCATCCGATGGACGCCGGGCAGAAGGGCCAGCGGGGCATCGAGTGGTGATCCCCCGGCTGGTCGTCGCCGCGCCGTCGTCCGGGAGCGGGAAGACGACGGTCGCGACCGGGCTGATGGCGGCGCTGCGGGCGCGCGGGCTGAAGGTGTCGCCGCACAAGGTCGGCCCCGACTACATCGACCCCGGCTACCACACGCTCGCGGCGGGACGGCCGGGCCGCAACCTCGATCCCTGGCTGACCGGCGAGGAGCGGGTGGGGCCGCTGTTCCGGCACGGTGCGGCCGGGTGCGACGTGGCGGTCGTCGAGGGCGTGATGGGCCTGTTCGACGGGCGCGGCGACACCGGGTTCGCGTCCACGGCGCACGTCGCGGAGCTGCTCGCCGCGCCCGTGGTGCTGGTGGTCGACGCGGCGCGGCAGAGCCGGTCGGTGGCGGCGGCCGTGCACGGGTTCGCGACATTCGAGCCGGGCGTGCGGATCGGCGGCGTGATCCTCAACCGGGTCGGCTCCAACCGGCACGAGGAGCTGTGCAGCAGCGCGCTGGAGGCGACGGGCGTGCCGGTGCTCGGCGCGATCCGGCGGGACGACGCGGTCGTCACGCCGTCCCGGCACCTGGGGCTGATCCCGGCGGCGGAGCGGGGGCCTGAGGCCGTGCGGGCGGTGGAGCGGCTCGGTGAGCTGGTCGGCCGCTCCTGCGATCTGGACGCGCTGCTGCGGCTGGCGGGCACCGCTCCCCCGCTCGCGGGGGCGGCGTGGGACCCGGCCGGGGAGGTAGTCCCGGTGGAGGGCGGCCCGGTCGTCGCGGTGGCGGGCGGTCCGGCGTTCACCTTCTCTTATGCGGAGCACGTGGAGTTGCTGCGCGCGGCGGGCGCCGAGGTCGCCGTCTTCGATCCGCTGCGCGACGAGCGCCTCCCGGACGGGACGGGCGCGCTCGTCATCGGCGGCGGCTTCCCCGAGGTGCACGCCGCCGACCTCGCCGCGAACGCGCCGATGCTCGCGCAGGTCGCCGCGTTCGCCGGGCCGGTCGCCGCCGAGTGCGCCGGGCTGCTGTACCTGTGCGAGGGGCTCGACGGGCTGGCGATGTGCGGGCGGGTGCCGGGGCGGGCGGCGATGACGCCCCGGCTGACGCTCGGGTACCGGGAGGCGGTCGCCGTGGCGGAGTCGCCACTGACCCGGCCGGGCGAGCGGTTCCGGGGGCACGAGTTCCACCGGACGGCCCTGTCCACCGGCGCGGCACCGCTGTTCCGGTGGCGGGACGGCTCCGACGGGTTCGGGGACGACCGCGTCACCGCGTCCTACCTGCACCTGCACTGGGCCGGATACCCGGAGGCGGCTCAGCGGCTGGTGTCGTCCTCCAGGTCGCCCTCGGTCTTGAGGTAGACCTCCTGGAGGCCCTGGAGGATCTCCGGGTCGGGGTGCTCCCACATGCCGC
This sequence comes from Actinomadura sp. B10D3, assembly GCF_039871695.1. Classification (NCBI taxonomy): domain Bacteria; kingdom Bacillati; phylum Actinomycetota; class Actinomycetes; order Streptosporangiales; family Thermomonosporaceae; genus Actinomadura; species Actinomadura sp. B10D3. The sequence continues at coordinate 38,384 of NZ_JBDPLY010000010.1, read as the reverse complement.
GCTCGGCCGCCTCCAGGAGCCGCTCGGCGATGCCGTGCAGCGCCCACGGGTTCGACTCCTCCATGAACGCGCGGTTCTCCTCGTCCAGGACGTAGGCGGCCGCGAGCCGGTCGTACATCCAGTCCGCCATCACGCCGGTGGTCGCGTCGTAGCCGAACAGGTAGTCGACGGTCGCGGCCAGCTCGAACGCGCCCTTGTAGCCGTGCCGCCGCATCGCGGCGAGCCATCGCGGGTTGACGACGCGGGCCCGGAAGATCCGCGCGGTCTCCTGCGACAGGGTCCGGGTGCGGACGGCGTCCGGGCGGGTGCTGTCCCCGACGTAGGCCTCCGGGGCGCTGCCGGTCAGCGCGCGGACGGTCGCGATCATGCCGCCGTGGTACTGGAAGTAGTCGTCGGAGTCGGCGATGTCGTGCTCGCGGGTGTCGATGTTCTTGGCGGCGACGGCGATCCGCCGGTAGGCGTTCTCCATGTCGGCGCGGGCCGGGACGCCGTCGAGGCCGCGCCCGTAGGCGTGGCCGCCCCACACCGCGTACACCTCGGCGAGGTCGGCGTCGTCCCGCCAGTTGCGGCTGTCGATGAGCGGGAGCAGCCCGGCCCCGTAGGCGCCGGGCGCGGACCCGAAGACGCGCAGCGTGGCCCGCCGCTCGTCCCCGTGCCGGGCGAGGTCGGCCTGGGCGTGGGCCCGGACGTGGTTGTCGGTCTCGGGCTCGTCGAGCCCGGCGACGAGGCGGACGGCGTCGTCCAGCATCGCGACGACGTGCGGGAACGCGTCCCGGAAGAAGCCGCTGATGCGGACGGTCACGTCGATGCGCGGCCGGCCCAGTTCCGCGATGGGGATCGGCTCCAGCGCGGTGACGCGGCGGGACGCCTCGTCCCATTCCGGGCGGACGCCGAGCAGGGCGAGTACCTCGGCGACGTCGTCGCCCGCCGTGCGCATCGCGCTCGTCCCCCACACCGACAGGCCGACCGAGCGCGGCCACTCGCCGTGGTCGGCGCGGTAGCGGTCCAGCAGGGAGGCGGCCATCGCCTGCCCGGTCTCCCAGGCGAGCCGGCTCGGGACGGCGCGCGGGTCCACCGAGTAGAAGTTCCGCCCGGTCGGCAGGACGTTGACGAGCCCGCGCAGCGGCGAACCGCTCGGACCGGCCGGGACGTACCCGCCGTCCAGCGCGTGCAGGACGTGGTCGAGCTCGTCGGGCGTCCGGGCCAGGCGCGGGACGACCTCGGACGCGGCGAACTCCAGCACGCGTGTCACTGCTTCGCGGCGGCCCTCCGGGAGTGCTTCGGCGGCACGGGCGGCGGCGTCCACGGCCCAGCCGGCGTCCTCCATGGCCTGGACGAGCTCGCGGGCTGTGGCCTCGGCCGCGTCGACGTCGCCGAGCGCCTCGCCGCCGTCCTCGCTGAGGCCGAGCGCCTCGCGCAGGCCGGGGAGCGTCTCGCGTCCTGACCACATCTGGCGGGCGCGGAGCATGGCCAGGACCAGGTCGACGCGGGCCGCGCCCTCCGGCGCCTCGCCGAGGACGTGCAGGCCGTCGCGGATCTGCGCGTCCTTCACCTCGCACAGCCACCCGTCCACGTGCAGGAGGAAGTCGTCGAACTCGGTGTCGTGCGGGCGGTCGTCCAGGCCGAGGTCGTGGTCGAGCCTCGCGGCCTGGATGAGCGTCCAGATCTGCGCGCGGATCGCGGGCAGCTTCGCCGGGTCCATCGCGGCGATCGTCGCGTGCTCGTCGAGGAGCTGTTCGAGGCGGGCGATGTCGCCGTAGGTCTCGGCGCGGGCCATCGGCGGGACCATGTGGTCGACGAGGACGGCGTGCGCGCGGCGCTTGGCCTGCGTCCCCTCCCCCGGGTCGTTGACGAGGAACGGGTAGACCAGCGGGACGTCGCCGAGCGCGGCGTCGGTGCCGCAGGACGCGGACATGCCCGCCGCCTTGCCGGGCAGCCACTCCAGGTTGCCGTGCTTGCCGACGTGGACGATCGCGTGCGCGCCGAACTCGTCCGCCAGCCACCGGTACGCGGCCAGGTAGTGGTGGCTCGGCGGCAGGTCGGGGTCGTGGTAGATCGCGATGGGGTTCTGCCCGAAGCCGCGCGGCGGCTGCACCATGACGACGACGTTCCCGGCGCGGAGGGCGGCGAGCACGATGTCGCCGTCCTGGACGAACAGCTGCCCGGGAGGCGCGCCCCAGTGCAGCTCCGTCTCGCCCCGGAACACCTCCGGGAGGGTGCGGTACCAGCGTTCGTAGGACGCCGCCGAGATGCGGACCGGATTGCCCGCGAGCTGCTCCTCGGTGAGCCAGTCCTCGTCCTGCCCGCCGGCCGTGATGAGCGCGTGGACGAGCGCGTCGCCGTCCTGCTCCCGGACGCCGGGGAAGCCCTCGCCGAGGTCGTACCCGGCCGCGTCGAGCCGCGCCAGCAGCCGCACGGTGCTCGCCGGGGTGTCGAGACCGACGGCGTTGCCCACGCGGGAGTGCTTCGTCGGGTACGCCGACAGCATCACCACGATGCGCCGCTCGGCGGGCGGGGTGTGCCGCAGCCGCCCGTGCCGGACCGCGATCCCGGCGACCCGCGCCGCCCGCTCCGGATCGGCCCGGTAGACGGTGAGGCCGTCCTCGCCGGTCTCCTTGAACGAGAACGGGACGGTGATGATCCGCCCGTCGAACTCGGGGATCGCGACCTGCGACGCGGCGTCCAGCGGGGACAGGCCGTCGTCGCTCGCCTCCCACTCGGCGCGGCTCGTCGTGAGGCAGAGGCCCTGGAGGATCGGCACGTCCAGCGCGGCCAGCGCGCCGACGTCCCACGCCTCGTCGTCGCCCCCGGCCCCGGCCGTGGCGGGCCTGGTCCCGCCCGCCGCGAGGACGGTCACGACCAGCGCGTCCGCCTCCCGGAGCGTGTCGAGCAGTGCGGGCTCCGCGGTGCGGAGCGACGAGCAGAACACGGGGAGCGGCCGCCCGCCGGCGTCCTCGACGGCCTCGCACAGGGCCTCGACGAAGTCGGTGTTCCCGGCCATGTGGTGGGCGCGGTAGTAGAGCACGCCGATCACGGGGCCGTCGCCGCCGCGGGTCTCGCGCTCGAGCCGTCCCCAGGCGGGCGCCGGCCGCGGCGGCCCGAACCCGCGTCCGGTCAGCAGCACCGTGTCCGACAGGAACGCGTGCAGTTCGGCGAGGTTGGCGGGACCGCCGTGGGCGAGGTAGGAGTGCGCCTCGGCGCAGACGCCGCCGGACACCGTCGACAGCTCCATCAGCTCCGCGTCGGGGGCCTGCTCGCCGCCGAGGACGACGACCGGCCGGGGCCCCGCGAGCAGGGCGTCGAGCCCGTCCTCCCACGCGCGCCGCCCGCCGAGCAGCCGCACCACGACGAGATCGGTTCCCTCGACCAGCCCGGGCAGGTCGTCCACGGAGAGCCGCGCGGGGTTGCCGAGCCGGTAGCCGGCTCCGGACGCGCGGGCGCTCAGCAGATCGGTGTCGGACGTCGACAGCAGCAGGACGGTGCCAGCGGACACGGCCGTTCCTCCCCCTGGGGTCCTCGCCCCGGTCGCGGGTGTCGCGACGGCAGGAGTCTCCTGGCTCCCGGATCGACGCTCGCCCCGGCCTTCCCGTCCGTGCGGACAGTGGCCTTCGGCGGGGTTCGCTCCCCGGTCACAGTGGCGGGACCGCGCCGGATTCGCACCGGCTTCCTCCCATTGCCATCGCCTGCCCAGAACCCTACGGCAGCGCGGCCCGCCCGCAAAGTGTGGTTAACATCCTCCCCGTGCCGAATGTCAGAGCCCGTGCCGACGCGTGTCCTGGGGCGCTGCAGACACACGACGCCGCCGACGGGGCGCTGGCGCGCGTCCGGGTGCCGGGGGGCGCGGTGTCGTCCGCGCAGCTCAGGGTGCTCGGAGGCGCCGCCCGCGACCTGGGCTCGGACGTCATCGAGCTGACGTCCCGGGGCAACCTCCAGGTGCGCGGCGTCCGGGACCCGGCGGCGCTCGCGGAGCGGCTGGCGGCCGCCGGGCTGCTTCCCTCTCCGTCACATGAGCGTGTGCGCAACATCGTCGCCTCGCCGCTCGGCGGGCGCGGCGAGCACGGCGCCCTGGAGACGGACCCGCTGGTCACGGACCTCGATCGGGCGCTGTGCGGACGGCCGCCGCTGGCAGGGCTGCCGGGACGGTTCCTGTTCGCCTTCGATGACGGCAGCGGCGACGTGGCCTCGCTGCAAGCGGACCTCACGCACACTCCCGGCGGCTTCCTGCTGGCCGGGCTTCCGAGCGTCCTGCCGCCCGGCGACCCGGTCCGGACGATGGTCGCGGCGGCCGAGATCTTCCTCTCGATCCGAGGCGACGCCTGGCGCCTGGCGGAGGTGCCCGACGGCCCGCGGCGTGTGGCGTCCGAGCTCGGCGGAGAGCTGGTGCGGACCGCGGCGGCCCTGGAGCCGCCGCGTCCGCACGCCGGGGTCGTCCCGCAGCGGAACGGGCTGGTCGCGCTGGAGGCCGTTCCGCCGCTCGGCCGGTTGTCCGGCGCGCAGGCCGAGGCGCTCGCCGGCGTCGCGGACGAGGTCAGGGTGACGCCCTGGCGCAGCGCCGTCGTCCGGGACCTGGGCCCGGCGGACGCGTACCGCATCGCGGGACGGCTCGGCTCCGCGGGGTTCGCGACCGACCCCGATTCACCCTGGATCGGCGTCACCGCGTGCACGGGCAGTCCCGGTTGCGCGAGATCGCAGGGCGACGTGCAGGGAGAGGCCCGGCGCTTCGTCGCGGGCCTGAGCCGTGCCCCCGACACCCCCGTCCACTGGGCGGGATGCGAGCGGCGCTGCGGGATGCCCCGCGGCCCGGTCGTGCTGAAGACGGCGAAGGGACAGCAGTGATCGACTACGTCCGGGACGGCGCCGAGATCTACCGGCGGTCGTTCGCGACCATCCGCGCGGAGGCCGATCTGTCGGGGCTGCCGGACGGCGTGGCCCGGGTCGCCGTGCGGATGATCCACGCGTGCGGGATGACCGACCTCGTCGAGGACCTGGTGTGGTCGCCGGGCGTGGTGGAGCGGGCGCGGTCGGCGCTGCTGGACGGCGCGCCGGTCCTCTGCGACGCGCGCATGGTCGCGGCCGGTGTCACGCGGCCCCGGCTGCCCGCGGGCAACGAGGTCGTGTGCACGCTCGGCGAGCCGGGCGTGCCCGAGCTGGCAGCGCGGCTCGGCACCACGCGCAGCGCGGCGGCCCTGGAGCTGTGGCGCGACCGGTTGGACGGGGCGGTCGTGGCCATCGGCAACGCGCCGACCGCGCTGTTCCGGCTGCTGGAGATGGTCGAGGAAGGCGCGGGACGCCCGGCGGCGGTCATCGGCGTGCCGGTCGGGTTCATCGGCGCCGCCGAGTCGAAGGAGGCGCTCGCCGCGAGCGGCCTCGACCATCTGGCGGTGCGCGGGCGGCGCGGCGGCAGCGCGATGACGGCGGCGGCGGTCAACGCCATCGCCGGTGAGGCGGAGTGATGGCGGGACGGCTGTTCGGCGTGGGCGTCGGACCCGGCGACCCGGAGCTGGTCACGGTGAAGGCCGCGCGGCTCATCGGCGACGCCGATGTCGTCGCCTACCACTGCGCGCGGCACGGCCGCAGCATCGCCCGGTCGGTCGCCGAACCGTACCTGCGCGACGGGCAGGTCGAGGAGCAGTTCGTCTATCCGGTGACGACCGAGACGACCGGCCATCCGGGCGGCTACCAGGGGGCGCTGGACGAGTTCTACGCCGATTGCGCCGCCCGTCTCGCGACCCACCTGGACGCGGGACGGACGGTGGTGGTCCTGAGCGAGGGCGACCCGCTGTTCTACGGGTCCTACATGCATCTGCACAAGAGGCTCGCCCCGCACTACCCGACCGAGGTGGTGCCCGGTGTGACGTCGCTGAGCGCGGCGTCGGCCGCGGCGGGACGTCCGCTGGCGGAGCGGGAGGAGACGCTGACCGTCCTGCCCGGCACGCTGCCCGGCGGCGAGCTGGCCGAGCGGCTGCGGGACACCGACGCCGCGGCCGTCCTCAAGCTGGGCCGGACGTTCCCGAAGGTCAGGCAGGCGTTCGAGGACGCCGGCAGGCTCGGCGACGCCTGGTACGTCGAGCGGGCCTCGTCCGAGCGGCAGCGGGTCGTCCCGCTCGCCGACGTCGATCCGGCGGACGTCCCGTACATGTCGCTCGCCCTGCTGACGAGCCCGGCGGAGAGGTCGTTCACCGCGCCGCCCCCCGAACCGGCCCGCGGCGCCGGCGCGGTGGCGGTCGTCGGGCTCGGGCCGGCGGGACGGCCGTGGCTCACCCCGGAGGCGCAGGACGTCCTCGCGTCCGCGACCGACCTCGTCGGCTACGCCCCCTACCTGGACCGGGTCCCCGCGAACCCGCGCCAGCGGCGGCACTCGTCCGGGAACCGGGTGGAGGCCGACCGGGCGCGGCACGCGCTGGCCCTCGCGCGGGACGGGGCACGGGTGGCCGTCGTCTCGTCCGGCGATCCGGGCGTGTTCGCGATGGCGGCGGCCGTGCTGGAGGCCGCGGCGGAGGACGCGTTCGCGGACGTGCCGGTGCGGGTCGTGCCCGGGCTGACGGCCGCGCAGGCCGTCGCGGCGAGGGCGGGCGCACCGCTCGGACACGACTTCTGCGTCCTGTCGCTCTCGGACATCCTCAAGCCGTGGGACGTCATCGCGCGGCGGCTGCGGGCCGCCGCGCAGGCCGATCTGGTGATGGCCCTCTACAACCCGGCGTCCAGCCGCCGCAGGCACCAGCTCCCGGCGGCGCGCGACCTGCTGCTGGAGCACCGCTCCCCCGAGACGCCGGTCGTGGTCGGACGCGACGTCGGCGGCCCGGAGGAGAGCGTCACCGTGACGACGCTCGGGAAGCTGGACCCCGAGGACGTCGACATGCGCTGCCTGCTCATCATCGGCTCGTCCACCACCAAGGTCACCGATCAGGGCGTTGTGTACACTCCCCGCCGCTATCCCTGAACCCGCTCTACCCCTGAATCCACACGGCGGCGGTGGCCACGTCGTCCGCCGCCCGCACGCCCTCGGGGAGCGGCGGGCGGTCGACCATGACGACCGGCATGCCCGCCTCGCGGGCGGCGGTGAGCTTCGCACGCGTCATGGCGCCGCCGCTGTCCTTGGTGACCAGCACGTCCAGGCGGTGCTCGCGGATCAGGGCGTGCTCGCCGTCCACCGTGTACGGGCCGCGCGCGAGCAGAACGTGCACGTTGGACGGGACGGGCGGCTCCGGCGGGTCGACCGACCGGGCGAGGAACCAGGCGTCCGCCCGCGCGGCGAACACCGGGATGCTGCGGCGGCCCGTGGTGAGGAAGACACGGGCACCGTCCGGAAGCGTACGCGCGGCATCGGCCAGGGACGGGACGCGCCGCCAGTCGTCGCCGTCCTCCTCGTGCCACCCCGGCCGGCGCAGCGCGAGCAGCGGCACGCCCGTCATCTCCGAAGCGCGGGCGGCCGAGGCGCTCATCCGCTCCGCGAACGGATGCGTCGCGTCCACCAGGCGGTCGATCCGGTGCTCGCGGAGCCAGGCGGCCAGACCCTCCGCGCCGCCGAACCCGCCGATGTGCACCTCCCCCACCGGCAGGCGCGGGTCGGACACGCGCCCGGCCAGCGACGACACGACGTGCACGCCGGGCAGGCGGGCCGCGAGGGCGCGGGCCTCGGCCGTCCCGCCGAGGATCAGGACGCGCCGCACGAGCGGTCCCGGGCGGCGCTGGAGCGGTCCCGGGCGGCGCTGGAGCGGTCCCGGGCGGCACTGTAGAGGTGGCTGTCGGGGAAGGCCGACGCCGTGAGGACGCGGCCGACGACGATCACCGCCGTGCGCGTCACGCCCGCCGCACGCACGCGGTCCGCGATGTCGCCGAGGGTGCCGCGCAGGACGACCTCGTCCGGCCGGCTGGCGCTTGCGACGACCGCGACCGGGCAGCCGGCGCCGTAGTGCGGCAGCAGCTCGGCCGCCACCGCGTCGATGCGCTGCACGGCCAGGTGCAGCACCATCGTGGCCCTGCTCGCGCCGAGGGTCGCCAGGTCCTCGCCCTCCGGCATCGGGGTCGCGCGGACCGCGGTGCGGGTGAGGATCACGGTCTGGCCGACGCCCGGCACGGTCAGCTCCCGCCCGAGCGAGGCCGCCGCAGCGGCGAACGCGGGGACGCCCGGCACGACCTCGTACGGCACGCCCGCCGCGTCCAGGCGCCGCATCTGCTCGGCGACGGCGCTGAACACCGACGGATCGCCGGAGTGCAGCCGCGCGACGTCCAGGCCGTCGCGGTGCGCGGCGGTCATCTCGGCGACGATCTCGTCGAGGGTCAGGCTCGCGGTGTCGACGAGGCGGGCGCCGGGCGGGCAGGCGTCCAGCAGCTCGCGCGGCACGAGCGACCCCGCGTACAGGCACACCGGCGCCGACTCCAGCACGCGCAGGCCGCGCACGGTGATGAGATCGGCGGCCCCGGGGCCGGCACCGACGAAGCGGACGGTCACGCCGGATCCTTGCGGACCGTCCAGAGCGTGACGGGCAGCGCGGGACGCCAGGCCGTGAAGCCGCCGAGCCGCCCCGCCCGCTCGACGGCGACGCGGACGAGCTCGCCTCCGCGCTCCGCGCGCGCCGCGACGAGCCTGGCCTCGGATTCGAGGGTGACGGCGTTGGCGACCAGGCGCCCGCCCGGCTTCAGCGCGTCCCAGCAGCGCTCCAGCAGGCCGGCGCGGGTGAGCCCGCCGCCGATGAACACCGCGTCGGGCGCGGGGAGGCCGTCCAGCGCGTCCGGGGCCTCGCCCTCGACGACCCGCACGCCGGGCACGCCGAGCGCGGCCGCGTTGCGGCCGATCCGCTCCGCCCGGCCCGCGCTGCTCTCGATCGCGACGGCCGCGCAGGACGGGTGCGCCCGCGCCCACTCGATCGCGACGCTGCCCGTGCCGGCGCCCACGTCCCACAGCAGCTCGCCGGGCAGCGGAGCCAGCCGGGACAGCGTCACCGCGCGGACCTCGCTCTTGGTGATCTGCCCGTCGTGCTCGTACGCGTCGTCCGGAAGCCCCGCCGTGCGGGGCAGCGGCGCGGCGTCCGGCCCGGGCACGCACTCGACGGCGGTGAGGGTGAGCGCGGACGCGGCGGGCTCCGTCCAGTCCTCCGCGACTCCCCGCTGGACCGTCTCCTCCGCGGCCCCGAGATCGCACAGGACGGTCATCCGGCTCGGCCCGAAGCCGCGTCCGGACAGCAGCGCGCCGACGATGATCGGGGCCTCCCGCCCGGCGCCGAGCACGAGGAGGCGGCGGCCCGGGGCGACGGCCGCGTTCAGGACCGCGGCGGGACGGCCGACGATGCTGAGGACGTCCACCCGGTCCAGCGGCCAGCCGAGCCGGGCGCAGGCCAGCGACGCCGAGGACGGGCGCGGCAGCACGCGGAGCCGGTCGGGGCCGAGCATCTCCGCGAGGGTGGAGCCGATGCCGTGGAACATGGGGTCGCCGCTCGCCAGCACCGCGACCTCGCGGTCCGCGTACTTCTCCAGCAGCCCCGGCAGGGCGGGCAGCAGCGGGGACGGCCAGGAGACCCGCTCTGGCTCCTCGACGGGGACCAGGCCGAGCTGCCGGTCGTTGCCGAAGAGCACCTCCGCCCTGCGGACCGCCTCGCGCGATTCCTCGGCGAGCCCCTCCCACCCGTCGGCGCCGATTCCGACGACGGTGATGACGCGCGTGTCCACTGTCCTCCTCGGGGGGAAACGGGCGACAAGCCTATCTGAGGCGCTCTGGCACACTGGCGGCGTGAAGCGGCTCTCGATCATCGGCATCGGCGCGGGCGACCCGGATCAACTGACCTTCCAGGCGGCCAGGGCCATCGCCGCGGCCGACGCGTTCCTCCTCGTCGACAAGGGCGAGGCGAAGCACGACCTGGCCGGCCTGCGGCGCGCCCTCATCGCCGAGCACGGCCGGGCCCCGTACCGGATCGTCGAGGCCCGCGACCCCGAACGCGACCGGACGGCCGCCGCCTACACCGCGGCCGTCGAGGACTGGCGCTCCCGCCGCGCGCGGATCTACGAGTCGTTCGTCGACGGCGAGCTGGCCGACGGTGAGACCGGCGCGCTCCTGGTCTGGGGCGACCCGGGCGTCTACGACAGCACCCTCGCCGCGCTGGAGGAGGTCGGCGCCGAATTCGAGTACGAGGTGGTCCCGGGCATCAGCAGCGTGTCGGCGCTCACCGCCCGGCACCGCGTCGGCCTGACGCGGGTGGGGCGCCCCGTCCACATCACCACGGGCCGCCGCCTCGCCGCCGAGGGCGCCACCGCCGACGACGTCGTCGTCATGCTCGACGCGCACTGCTCGTTCGCCGAGGCGGCGCCCGGTTTCCACATCTACTGGGGCGCCTACCTCGGCACCCCCGACGAGATCCTCATCGAGGGGCCGGTCGCGGAGGTCGCGGACGAGATCCGCGCCGTCCGGGCGGAGGCCCGCGCCCGGAAGGGCTGGATCATGGACACCTACCTGCTGCGCCGCGTCGGCGACGACGCCGGCTGACGCGGCGCGGCTCAGGCCTTGGTGGGGCGAGGTCACCGCCTTCGCCGGGTACCTCCAGCGCTTCAACACCGACATCGAGCGCCTGGCCGGCCATCCGTGGCCGCGCCCCTGGGGGCGGCTAGCCTCGGATGATGCGCTTCGGAGTCAACGTCCCCAACTTCGGTCCCGGCACCGACCCCGGCGTCCTGCGGCAGTGGGCGCGGACGGTCGAGGGCCTCGGGTTCGACCTGCTGATGGTCTCCGACCACGTCGCCATCACGCCCGACGTCGCCGAGCAGTACCCGGCGCCCTTCTACGAGCCGTTCACCACGCTCTCCTGGCTGGCGGGCGTGACCGACCGGGTGCGGCTGGGCACCACCGTGCTCATCGTCCCCTACCGGCACCCGCTGCTCGTCGCCCGCATGGCCGCCAACCTCGACGACCTCAGCGGCGGGCGGCTGGTCCTCGGCACCGGCGTCGGATGGGCGCGCGAGGAGTTCGCGGCGCTCGGCGTCCCGTTCGGCCGCCGGGGCGCCCTGACGGACGAGTACCTGCAGACGATCCGCACCGCGTGGGAGCACACCGCCGACTACCGCGCCGGCCGGATCCCCCTCTGGATCGGCGGGCACAGCGACGCCGCGCTCCGCCGGGCCGTCCGGCTGGGCGACGCGTGGCACCCGCTGCGCTTCACCCTCCCGTGGCTCCAGGACGCGCTGGAGCGCCTGAAGGCCATCGCGGACGACCACGGCCGCCCGGTTCCCGCGCTCCAGCCCCGCATCATCCTCCGGTTGACGCCGTCCCCCGTCACCCGTCCGGACCGCCTCGCCGGCGAGGGCACGATCGAGCAGGTGGCGGACGACCTCGACCGGCTGCGGGCCCTCGGTGCCGACATGGTCGTCCTGGACCCCTTCAACGGCGATCCCGACGAGACCCTGCGCCCCACGACCGCGTGGCGCGACCTCGCCGCGGTCGCCGCCCTCGACATCGCCGCCCCATATTCGGCAGACCATTGATCGTCGTCGCGAGAGTGCCTAGATTGGCAGGGCCACAGACCCCGCCTCGCGGAAGGAGCGAGCCGTGACCGAAGGTGCGACCGGTTCCGTGCGGACGGCCCCGCCGTTCCGCGCCGACCATGTCGGCAGCCTGCTGCGTCCGCCCGAGCTGCTCGCGGCCCGGGACGACCACGCCCAGGGCCGCATCGACGCGGCCGCGCTCGCCGCCGCGGAGGACGCCGCCATCCGCGACGTGATCCGGATGCAGCGCGAGGCCGGGCTCCGGTCGGCCACCGACGGGGAGTTCCGCCGCACGTCCTGGCACATGGACTTCATCTACCGGCTCGGGGGGATCAGCCCGGCGGACGAGAAGATCAAGGTCCAGTTCCACAACGCGGAGGGGGACATCGAGTTCACCACCGCGGCCCTGCGCGTGCACGACAAGGTCCGGCTGGACGACACGATCTTCGCCGACCACTTCGCCTTCCTGAAGGGCACGGTCGAGGAGGGCGTGACCCCGAAGCTGACGATCCCGTCGCCGAACATGGTGCACTACCGGGGCGGGCCGGCGGCGATCGATCCGCAGGTGTACCCCGACATCGAGGAGTTCTGGCACGATCTCGCCGCCGCCTACGCCGAGCAGGTGCGCCGGCTGGGCGATCTGGGCTGCCGGTACCTCCAGCTGGACGACACCAGCCTCGCCTACCTCAACGACCCCGCGCAGCGGGCCATGATCAAGGAGCGCGGCGACGACGCCGAGCACCTGCACCTGCGCTACATCAAGCAGATCAACGCCGCGATCGGCGGGCGGCCCGAGGGCATGAACGTCACCACCCACATGTGCCGGGGCAACTTCCGCTCGTCCTGGACGGCGGAGGGCGGCTACGACTTCGTCGCCGAGGCGCTGTTCGGCGAGCTGGCCGTGGACGGCTTCTTCCTGGAGTTCGACGACGAGCGCTCCGGCGGCTTCGAGCCGCTCCGGTTCGTCCCGCCGGGCAAGATGGTCGTGCTCGGCCTGGTCACCACCAAGCGCGGCGAGCTGGAGTCCAAGGACGACCTCAAGCGCCGCATCGAGGAGGCGTCGCGGTTCGTCCCGCTGGAGCAGATCTGCCTGTCGCCGCAGTGCGGGTTCTCCTCCACCGTCGAGGGCAACGTCCTGACCGCCGAGCAGCAGGCCGCGAAGCTCCGCCTCATCGCCGAGACCGCCGAGGAGGTCTGGGGCTGACCCGCCCCCGCCCGCCCGTTCCCTCGCCTGTCCGTTCGGTCAATGATGGGTGAACACCTCCTCCACATCGCCCGGTGAGATCGCCGGCCGGGAGTAGGCTCGCCGCGGACAGCCGCAGGTCAGGAGAGGAACCGGGCCCTTGAGCGTGATCAGTGTCGGGCAGGCGATCGTCCTCGGGATCGTGGAGGGCCTGACCGAGTTCCTCCCGGTCTCCTCGACCGGCCATCTGAAGATCACCGAAGGCCTGATGGACATCCCGGTGGACGACCCGACCGTCGTCGGGTTCACCGCCGTCATCCAGGTCGGCGCGATCGCGGCCGTGCTGGTGTACTTCTTCTCCGACATCGTCCGGATCGTCCGCGCCTGGGGCCGCGGGATCGCCATTCCGGCGGAGCGCTACCACCACGACTACAAGTTCGGCTGGTGGGTCATCTTCGCCACCGTCCCGGTCGTGCTCGTCGGCGTGGCCGCCAAGGACCTCATCGAGGGGCCGCTCGCCTCGCTGTGGGTCGTCGCCGGGTCCCTGCTCGGCGGCAGCGTCGTGATGTGGCTCGCCGACCGGTACGGCAGGCACAAGCGCGGCGAGGACGACACGTCCCTCACCGACGCGATGCTGATCGGCTCGTCCCAGATCCTGGCGATGCTGTTCCCCGGCTTCTCCCGGTCGGGCGCGACGATGTCCACCGGCCTGCTGCTCGGTCTCGACCGGGTCGCCGCGACCCGGCTGTCGTTCTTCCTGGGCCTGCCCGCCCTGACCGGCGCCGGCGTCTACGAGCTGCCGAGCGCGCTCGGATCGGGCGCCGACCCGCTGCCGCTGGCGGTCGGCACCGTCGTCTCGTTCGTCGTCGCCTACGCGTCCATCGCCTGGCTGCTCAGGTTCGTGGCCCGGCACACCTTCACGTCCTTCGTGATCTACCGGGTCGCCGTCGGTCTGCTCCTGTTCGCCCTGCTGGGCACCGGGACCCTGAACGCCTGAGCGCCGCCCGGCGTGCGAGAGACTGGCAAGATCCGCACGCCCGTGCCGGGCACGGCGCGCGCCCACCCGCCGAGGAACGGAGCGCTGATGGTCACGAACGATGCGATGTGGGCCGGGACGGTCGCCATCACCGGCCACGGGAACGCCGAGCTGGAGGCGTACCTGGCGAGGCCGCTGAGCGACGCGCCGCGCGGCGGCGTGGTGCTGATCCACCACCTGCCCGGGTACGACTCCGGCACCAAGGAGTTCGCCCGGACGTTCGCCGCCCACGGGTACGCGGCGATCGTCCCGAACCTGTACTCGCGCGAGGGCGCCGGCGTCGGCCCGGACGACCAGGCCGCCGCCGCCCGCGCCAAGGGCGGCGTCCCCGACGACCAGCTCGTCGGCGACGTCGCGGGGGCCGCCGCGTACCTGAACTCCCTCGACCACGCCAACGGCAAGGTCGGCGTGATCGGGCACTGCTCGGGCGGCAGGCACGCGTTCCTCGCCGCCTGCGAGCTCGACATCGACGCCGCTGTCGACTGCTACGGCGCGTTCGTGGTGAACGACCCGCCGCCTGACGCCCCGACCACCGCCGGGTCGATCCTCTCCAAGGCGCCGAACCTGTCGTGCCCGCTGCTCGGCCTGTTCGGCGAGGAGGACCGGTTCCCGGCGCCGGACGAGGTCGCCGCGCTCGACGCGGAGCTGACCAAGCTCGGCAAGGAGCACGAGTTCCACACCTATCCGGGCGCCGGGCACGCGTTCTTCGCCGTCGAGCGGCCGGCGTTCCGGCCTGCCGCCGCCAAGGACGGATGGCAGAAGATCTTCACCTTCTTCGGCCGCCACCTGAGCGCCTGAAAGGACCCGGACACATGTGCACCTACCAGACCGTGAAGGTCCGGCTGGACGGCGCGGCGAAGGGCGCCACCGGCTGGTTCACCCTGACCGACGGCGCGGTCTACGTGGACCACCCGTACCACGCCTGCCACGAGCACACGGTGAACATCGACTTCACCAATCCCGGCGACGGGCCGTCCGCGCGGGTCGCGGTCGAGCTGACGGAGGAGTCGGCGCTGGCGCTGGTCGAGGCCATCCAGACGGCCCTCGCCGCCGCGCCGCCCGGCCTGGCCTCCGCCTCCGCCCGGCGCCCCGGCGCGGCCTGACGAGGGTCTGACGGGCGGCGCCCCCGCCGCGCCGCCCGCCGCTCACTCCCCGGCGTGGGCCTTGCGGAGCTCGGCGATGTCGAGCTTGCCCATGGACAGCATCGCCGAGGTGGCGCGAGCCGCCTTCGCCGGGTCCGGGTCGCTCATCAGCTCATGCAGGACGGTCGGGATGACCTGCCAGGACACCCCGAACCTGTCCTTCACCCAGCCGCAGGGGCCCGGCTCGCCGCCGTCCTCGGTGAACCGGTTCCAGTAGTGGTCGACCTCGTCCTGGTCCGCGCAGGGGATCTGGAACGAGATCGCCTCGTTGAAGGTGAACTGCGGGCCGCCGTTGAGGCCCACGAACTTCTGGCCGTTGAGCTCGAACTCCACGGTCACCACCGCCCCGGGCTCGCCGGGGCCGGCCTCGGTCGCGCGGAAGATCTCGCCGATCTTCGCCTCCTTGAAGACGGAGACGTAGTAGTTCGCCGCCTCCTCGGCCTGGCCGTCGAACCACAGGCATGTGATGAACGGGCCGTTCCGGGGGGCGTGGGGGGTCGTCCCCCCACGAGAATCCTGTCCGGATGCCATCGTTACCTCCCGCTTGTAGGTCGCTTCACAGAGGCGGACCAGGCGGGTCCCGGAAACTCATCGGTCCGGGCCGGGCGCGTCAGCGGGCGTGCGTGGAGGAGCTCCGGAAGTCGGTGTAGGTGTAGGGGTTGTCGAGGACCTTCGTCTCGGGGACGTCGGGGTACATGCCCGCCATCCATGCTTCTTGACCCATCGACGAGCGCAGGTACTCCACCGTGGCCTCGACCTCGCGCCGGGCGGCGGCGAGGTCCACGTCCACCAGGCGGTGGGCGTGCTTGACGACGCGCCCGTTCACGACGACGGTGTGGACGTCCCCGCGCTGCGCCTGGAACGCGACGTGCCCGTAGGGGTTGAGCAGGGGGAACGACACCGGCGAGTCGTCGTTCTTGATCAGGACGACGTCGGCCTTCTTGCCGGGTTCGAGGCTGCCGAGGTCGTCGCGGCCGAGCGTCCGGGCGCCGCCGCGGGTGGCCCAGTCGACGACCTGGTCGGCGCGCAGGCTGCAGTGCGTGACGGTGTCCCCGTTGCCGTGCGCCTCCATGTGCATGCGGCAGCGGTCGGCACCGAGCGTGGTCCGCATCGCGGAGAACAGGTCGCCGCTCCACCAGACGCTCGTGTCCATCGACAGCGACACCGGGATGTCGTGCGCGCGCAGCACCCACGTGGGCGGGTAGCCCTGCCCGGCGCTCTGCTCGCTCTCGGTCGAGACGGAGATGGAACCGCCGGTGGCGGCGATGCGGTGGTAGGAGTCGGCGGACAGCGACGCGGCGTGCACGTACACGGTCTCGGGCGTCATGAACCCGTGGTCGTGCATCTGCTTGATGCCCTCGTCGCTGGTCGCGCCCCACACGCCCGCGTGGGTGGTGACGGGGACGCCCAGGTCGCGCGCGACCTCGAAGGCGGGCTTCTCCGGGAAGGCCGGGTCGCCCACCACGTCGAACGCGATCTGGAAGCCGAGCATGTCGCCGCCGATGAGCTTGCCGGCGAAGTCGCGGAACTCCGGCGTCCCGGTCCACTCGGCGGGCGGGGCCTGGATGTTGCCGTAGGCGAGGACGAACCGTCCGGGCACGGAGCGGAGCGCGTCCACCGCGGCGTCGGCGTGGTCGAGGGTCTGCAGGCCGTGGGACCAGTCGACCACCGTCGTCACGCCCGCGTCGATGGCCTCCAGCGCGGCGAGCACGTTCCCGGCGTGGATGTCGTCGGGGCGGAACCGCTTGCCATGCTCCAGGTAGTACCAGACGAAGTACTGGGTCAGCGTCCAGTCGGCGCCGTAGCCGCGCATCGCGGTCTGCCACATGTGCCGGTGCGTGTCGATCATGCCGGGCATGACGATGCCGCCGGACGCGTCGATCTCGGCGGTGCCGTCCGGTACCGGCAGGTCGGGACCGACCGCGCTGATCGTGTCGCCCTCCAGCAGGACGTCGGCGCGGTCCAGCACCGCGCGCCCGTCGGTCATCGGCAGGACGGTACCGCCGCGCAGCACCAGGGGACGGCCGGGCTCGAACTCGCTCATCGGTTGCACTCCTCGTCCGTGGACACGACCGCCGGGAGCAGCACGGACTCATGTCCGCTCTACGGTCACACCTGCTTGTGGCCACTCTTGCCACCGGTAGTCAAAGTGTCAACCACTTGACCCTTCCGGATATCGGCGTGCCAGAATCGAAGTGGCGGACGAACGTCCGTCCAACGGACGAGCGAAGGAGCCGGATGACGGACACCGCGCGCGAGGGGCCGCTGTCGGGGGTGCTGGTGGCGGACTTCTCCCGGATCCTCGCCGGTCCCTACGCGACGATGCTGCTCGCCGACCTCGGCGCCGACGTGGTGAAGGTGGAGGGGCCGAGGGGCGACGACACCCGGACCTGGACGCCGCCGACGCGCGGCGACACGGCGACCTACTACCTCGGCGTCAACCGGGGGAAGCGCTCGATCGCCCTGGACCTGCGGGACGAGGACGACGCCGCGGCGGCCCGCGAGCTGGCCCGCCGCGCGGACGTCCTCATCGAGAACTTCAAGCCGGGCGGCCTCGCCCGGTTCGGGCTCGACTACGACACGGTGCGCGCGGGCAACCCGGGCGTCGTCTACAGCTCGATCACCGGGTTCGGCTCGGGCGCCGGACGGCACGTCCCCGGGTACGACCTGATGGTGCAGGCGATCTCCGGGCTGATGAGCCTGACCGGCGACCCGGACGGCCCGCCGTACCGGGCGGGGATCTCGGTGTTCGACGTGATGGCGGGCAACCACGCCGCGATCGGCATCCTCGCGGCGCTGCGGCACCGCGACGCGACCGGCGAGGGCCAGCTCGTCGAGGTGAACCTGCTGTCGTCGGCGCTGACCGGGCTGGTCAACCACAGCTCCGCCTTCGTCGCCGGCGGCACCGTCCCGTACCGGATGGGCAACGCGCACCCGAGCGTGTTCCCCTACGAGCCGCTGCCGACCGCCGACAACGACCTGATCGTCACGGCGGCGAACGACGGGCAGTTCCGGAAGCTGTGCGAGGTCCTCGGCATCCCGGACATCCCGGACGACCCGCGCTACGCGACGAACGCGGCCCGCACGGCGAACCGGGACGAGCTGCGGCCCCTCCTGGTCGAGCGGCTCAAGGAGCGCGGCGCGGTCGAGTGGTTCGACCTGCTGGTGGAGGCGGGCGTGCCGAGCGGGCCGATCAACACCATCGACGGCGGGTTCGCGATGGCGGAGCGGTTCGAGCTGGACCCGGTCGTGGTGGTCGGCGAGGGCGACCACGCGGTGCCGACGACCCGGCACCCGATCCGGTTCTCCCGGACGCCCGCGACGTACCGGCTGCCGCCGCCGGAGCTCGACGAGCACGGCGCCGAGCTGCGGGAGTGGCTCCGCGCACCGCGGGAGGACGGCCGTGGCTGAGCCGCGCGAGTACCCGACGGCGCTGGGCGCGTCCGGCCGCGAGACGATCACGCTGCTGGGCCACGACCTCGCCGAGGAGGTGATGGGCGAGGTCGGGTTCGGCGAGCTGGCGTTCTGGCTGGCGGCGCAGCGGCGCCCCACGCCGGGCGAGACGCGCGTGTTCGAGGCCGTCCTCGCGGCGCTCGCCGACCACGGCTTCACCCCCACCGCGATCGTCACCCGGCTGACGTACCTGTCGGCGCCCGACTCGGTGCAGGGCGCGCTCGCCGCCGGGCTGCTCGGCGGCGGCTCCCGGTTCCTCGGCGTCACCGAGGACACGGGCCGCTTCCTGCACGGCGTCCTGACCTCGGCCGGCGAGCCCCCCGCGGACGAGGCGGGATGGGACGCGCTGGCGCTGGAGACCGTCCGGGCCGAGCGGGAGGCCGGGCGGTTCGTCCCCGGCCTCGGCCACCACGTGCACAAGGACGGCGACCCGCGCACTCCCCGGCTGATGCGGATCGCCACGGAGGAGGGGACGTTCGGCCCGCACCTGGCGCTGTTCGCCGCGATCGGCCGCGTCCACCCCGAGGTGCTCGGCAAGAAGCTCCCGCTGAACGGCGCCGGGGTCTGCGGCGCCGCCCTCGCCGACCTCGGGCTGCCGCTGGAGCTGCTGCGCGGGTTCGCGCTCCTGGCCCGCACCGCCGGGCTGATCGGGCAGCTCGCCGAGGAGCTGCGCCGCCCCGTCGCCAACGAGATCTTCCTGTCGGTCGACCTGAACAACCGGTCCGTCGCCCCCGACCCCTACACCCCCGGAGACCGTCATGGCTGAACTGGTCGCTGTGATCGCTTCGACCCACCACCCCTTCTACCACCGCGCGAGCACGGCGACCGGGGAGGACCGCCCCGGCTTCGCGGACGAGTGGGTCCGCAAGGTCGAGGCGTTCCGCGAGACGCTCACCCGGGCCCGGCCGGACGTCCTGGTGATGGTCGGCTCCGACCACTTCCACCAGCTGTGGCTGGACAACATGCCGCAGTTCCTCATCGGCAAGGCGCCGTTCTACGACGCGAACTGGTACAACGAGGAACGCGAGTTCGGGCTGCCGCGGATGCTCTTCAAGGGCCAGGAGGACCTGTCGGCGTACCTGCTGCGCGAGGGCCTGGACGCCGGCTTCGACCTGGCGTTCTCCAACGAGCTGCGCATCGACCACTCGATCACGTGCCCGATCATCACGCTGCGCCCGCAGAACGACCTGCCGATCGTGCCCGTCTACACCAACATCTTCGCGCCGCCGCTGCCGCGGCCGAAACGGTTCGTCCAGCTCGGCAGGACCATCCGCGAGCTGGTCGAGTCGTGGCCGGGAGACCAGCGGGTCGCGATCATCGGGACCGGGCACCTGTCGCTGGAGCTGGGCGGCCCGCGCCAGTTCGGTCCGCACGGCCCCGACCCGGAGTTCGACGCGAAGGCGGTGGAGTGGATCTCCTCCGGCGACATCGAGGGATGCCTCGCCGAGGTGACGCTCGACAGCCTGCACCGGCCCGGCAACGCCACCCACGGGTTCATGGACTTCATGCTCATGATGGGCGTCGCGGGCGAGGGGCGGAAGGCCGACTACGTCGACACCTACGACCTGTTCCACACGATGGAGGCGTACTTCACCTGGTACCCGAACGGAGCCGGCCAGTGAGCAAGTACCTGCTGAACAAGTTCCTCTACACCGTCGACCGCGACCCGGAGCTCGTCGAGCGCTACCGGGAGGAGCCGGAGGCGACCGTCGCCTGGTGGGAGGAGGAGCAGGCCAACCGCATCATCAACTGCCACGGCGGCGAGTCGTCCACCTGGCTGCGGTTCGACGACACCGAGCGGGCCGCGCTCGCCGGGCACGACTACCCCAAGCTGTTCGAGCTGGGCGCGCACCCGTTCCTGACGCTCACGCTCTTCATCGCCATGTTCGAACGCGACCACGACGAGCCGCTCGGCTTCCAGCTGGAGTACGCGCGGAGGCTCTCGCACTTCACGCTCCCTTACCCCGACATCGCGACCTGAGCCGATGACGCGACCCGAGGCAATGCGCGCCGCGGAGATCAGGGAGCCGGGCCGCCCGCCGGTGGTGGCGGACCGCGAACCGCCCGTGCCGGGGGACGGCGAGGTGCTCGTCGACGTCCTCGCCGCACCGATCACGCCGCTGGACCTGCTGTGCGCGACCGGGACGTCCTACTTCGGACGGCCCGCGACACCGTACGTGCCGGGCGTCCAGGGCGTCGGGACCGCCGGCGACCGGACGGTGTGGTTCCCGTGCCCGGCCGGGATGGCGCCCGGCGACGGGAGCATGGCCGAGGTCGCGGCGGTGCCGGAGGCGGCGCTCGTCGCGCTGCCGGACGGCGTCGACCCCGTGGCGATGGCCGCGCTCGGGCTGTCGGCCGTCGCCGCCCACATGGCGCTGACCTGGCGCGGCGGGCTGGCCGCCGGCGAGCAGGTCGTGGTGCTCGGCGTCGGCGGCGTGGTCGGGCAGGCCGCCGTCCGGCTCGCCCAGGCGGCGGGAGCGCGCCGGGTCGTCGCGGGCGCGCGGTCGGCGGACGGCCGGGAGCGGGCGCGGCGGGCCGGGGCGGACGCCGTCGTCGCCCTCGACACCGCCGACGTCGCCGAGCTCGGGCGGCGGTTCGCCGATGCCGCCGACGGCCCGGTCGATCTCGTGCTCGACCCGCTGTTCGGCGCCCCGGCGGCGGCAGCGGCCGGGACGCTGCGCCCCGGCGGGCGGCTGGTCAACCTCGGGAGCTCGGCCGGCGAGACGTGCCCGATCGAGTCCTCGACCATCCGGGGCAGGTCGCTGCGGCTGCTCGGCTACACCAACAACGAGTTGACGCCCGAGCAGCGCGCCGCGTCCATCGCGTTCGTCGCCGAGCGGGCGGCGGCCGGGGAGCTGGCCGTCGCGCACGAGACCGTCCCGCTGGAGGGCGCGGCGGAGGCGTGGCGGCGGCAGGCCGAGGGGACGGCGGCGGGCCGGATCGTCCTCACCCCGCGGCCGGCCGGGTGACCTGCGGGACGGCCTCCAGCCGGGCGAAGTCCGCGCTGATCTCCCCCGCCGTGTGCAGCAGCAGCGGCAGGTGCTCCTCCAGCAGGCGCTCCAGCGGCGTCTCGGCGGCGTGCGTGTTCACGTTGATGCCCGCGATGACCGTCCCGGAGCCGTCCCGCAGGGGCGCCGCCACCGAGCGGATGCCGCGCGCGAGCTGCTCGTCCGTCAGCGCCCATCCGCGGGCCCGCACCTCGCGCAGCTCCGCGTCCCGCTCCTCGCGGGTGAGGTGGACGCGCGGCTCCAGCCCGGAGCGGGTCGGCTCGGTGAGGATCCGGTCGACTTCGGCCGGGTCGAGCGCGGCGAGCTGGACCTTGCCGAGCGAGGTCTGCAGGGCCGGGAACCGCGTCCCGATCTGCACCGTCAGCGCGACGATCTTGGGGACGGCGACGCGCGCGACGTAGACGATGTCGGACCCGTCGAGCTGCGCGATCGAGCAGGACTCGTTCGTCCGGGCGACGAGCCGCTCCATGTGCGGGCGCGCGACCTCCCACAGGCTCATGGAGCGGACGTAGGCGACGCCGAGGTCGAGCACGCGCGGGGTGAGCGCGTAGCCGCCCTCCTCCACCTGCACGTAGCCGAGCTCCCGCAGCGTGAGCAGGATGCGGCGGGCGGTGGGCCGGGCCAGTCCGGCGGCCTCGGCGACCTGGGCGAGCGACATCACGGGGCGCCGCGCCTCGAAGGCGGTGATGACGTCGAGGCCCCGGGCCAGCGCCTCGATGAAATCCGGTCCGGTGCCTTCCCGTGGCATCGATCGTCCCCTCCCCGCCGCCGACCAGGGTGTCCATCATACGGACACCTGACCGGAACGGCGTGCAGGGGGCCCGCGCCCTCACGGGTAGAAGCGGAAGACCGGTCGAAGGACGCAGGCGGGCTTCCCACCGTTCTCGATCTCGACGACGAGGTCGACGGCGACCTGGACGCCGCCGCCGGCGACGTCCGACACCTCCCCCAGCGTTCCGGACAGCCGGATGCGGGCGCCGGCCGGGACGGGTGCCGGGAACCGGACCCTGTCCAGCCCGTAGTTGACCTTGGTCGTGACGCCGGTGACGTCGAGCAATTCGGTCCAGAGCGGGATGACCAGGGACAGCGTCAGGTACCCGTGCGCGATCGGGCCGCCGAACGGGCCCTTCTTCGCCCGCTCGGGGTCGACGTGGATCCACTGGTGGTCGCCGGTCGCGTCGGCGAAGGCGTTGATCCGGTCCTGGTCCACCTCCAGCCAGCGGCTCGTGCCGAGCGAGGCGCCGGCCAGGCTCTTCAGGTCCTCGAACGCGACGGTCGTGCTCACTGCGTGCCTCCCTGGTCGGTGCCGTCGCCCTCGGCGGATCCCAGGCCGAGGACGCGGACCGCGTTCTCCTTGAGGATCTTGGGCCGGACGTGCGGCTTGATCTCCAGCTTCGCGAAGTCCTCCCGCCAGCGGTCCGGGGTGATGACGGGGAAGTCCGAGCCGAACAGCACCTTGTCCTGCAGCAGGCTGTTGGCGTACCGGACGAGCTGCGGCGGGAAGTACTTGGGCGACCAGCCGGACAGGTCGATGTGGACGTTCGGCTTGTGCGTCGCGACGGCGAGGGCCTCGTCCTGCCACGGGAACGACGGATGCGCCATGATGATCGTCAGGTCGGGCAGGTCGACGGCGACGCCGTCCAGCAGCACCGGGTTCGACAGGCCGAGCCGGATGCCCCCGCCGCCCGGCATGCCGGCGCCGATCCCGGTCTGCCCCGTGTGGAAGAGGGCGGGGACCCCGTGCTCGGCGGCGACCTCCAGCAGCGGGTAGGCGCTGCGGTCGTCGGGCGCGAAGCCCTGGAGGGACGGGTGGAACTTGATCCCGCGCACGCCCCGCTCCTCGATCAGGCGGCGGAACGTCCGCGCGCCGGCGCGGCCCTTGGCGGGGTCGATGCTCGCGAACGGGATCAGGACGTCGGGATGCTCGGCCGCGGCGTCCGCGATCTCCTCGTTGGACAGCGCCGGATGGCCGGTGGCGTTCTCGATGTCGACCGTGAACACGACGGCCGCCATGCGGCGCTCGCGGTAGTAGGACGCGATCTCGTGGACGTTCGGGATGCGGTGCCCGCCGCCGAAGTACTTCGCGGACGCTTCGAGGTACTCGTCCGGGAGCGACAGGTGGCCGTGCAGGTCGGTCTCGACGTGGACGTGGACGTCGACGGCCTCCAGTGCCTCCAGGTCGAGGTTCGTCATCGTGCCGCCTCCGGGGCCTCGGGGAGGTCCTCGCCCACGCTCTGCTCGTACCCGGCGAAAACGGTGGGCCAGGCCTCGGCGATGTCGTCCGCGCCCCAGCCGCCGTCCCGGTAGGCGGCGACCGCCTGGACCGGATGCGTCCAGAGCGACAGCCGGTCGCCGCCGACGCCGACGGCCTGCCCGGTGATGCCGGACGCGGCGTCGGAGGCGAGGAACGCGA
Source organism: Actinomadura sp. B10D3 (assembly GCF_039871695.1). Classification (NCBI taxonomy): domain Bacteria; kingdom Bacillati; phylum Actinomycetota; class Actinomycetes; order Streptosporangiales; family Thermomonosporaceae; genus Actinomadura; species Actinomadura sp. B10D3. The sequence goes on along the minus strand of NZ_JBDPLY010000010.1, from coordinate 14,680 downwards.
CGAGGCCGGCGGCGTCCTCGGGGGTGCCGAACGCCAGGGCGCGGCGGGCGAAGGGCGGCATCGCGCGGCCCTCACGCGCCGCCTCGACGTATGGCGCGAGCGTCGGGATCGTCTCGGTCATCGCGGTCGCCGCGACCGGGACGACCGCGTTCACGGTGACGTTCGCGCGGGCCAGCTCCATCGCCCAGGTGCGGACGAAGCCGACGATCCCGGCCTTGGCCGCGGAGTAGTTGGTCTGCCCGAAGTTCCCGCGCTGCCCGGCCGGGGAGCCGACCAGGATGAGCCGCCCGCCCTCGCCCTGCTCGCGGAACCGCACGGCCGCCGCGCGGGCGCAGGTGAACGTGCCGCGCAGATGGACCTGGACGACGGTGTCGAAGTCGTCGTCGGTCATCTTCCACAGCACCCGGTCGCGCAGGACGCCGGCGTTGGTCACCATCACGTCGAGCCGGCCGAACTCGTCCACCGCCCGCCCGACCAGGGCCTCGGCCGTCTCGGACGTGCCGATCGCGGCGGCGTGCGCGACGGCCCGCCCGCCCGCGGCGGCGATCCGTTCCGCCGCGGCCCCGGCCGCCGCGGCGTCCACGTCGTTGACCACGACGGCCGCTCCCGCGCGGGCGAGTTCCCCGGCGTAGGCCAGGCCGAGGCCGCGCCCGGCGCCGGTGACCACCGCCACCTTCCCGTTCAGCTCCATTGCCACCCCTCCCGAACCGCTCGTCCCCCGAAGCTAGATGTCGATCTGTCGAGCGTCAATATTTGATCGAATAATCTGGGGTCACGGCCGGGAGGCCGCGCGGCATGGTGTGATGGCGCCGGTGAACCGGACCGGGGGAAGGACGGGGATGACCGCCGAGCAGGACGCGTTCCCGGGCGCACGGCCACGCCGGCGTGCGCCCCAGCAACTGCTGTTCAGCTTCCTCGGGTCGCTGGTCCTCGACCGCGGACACCCGCCGATCAGCTCGCGCGTCTTCCTGCACCTGCTGGAGGACCTCGGCGTCGCCGAGGCCGCGGGCCGCGCCACGCTCGCCCGGATGACCCGCAAGGGCCTGCTCGCCCGCACCCGGGAGGGGCGCACCGCGCGGTTCTCGCTCACCCCGTGGGCCGAGGACCTGCTGCGCGAGGCCACGCCCCGGGTCACCTCGCCCGCGCCGTTCACCCACCCGGGCGGCGAGTGGACGCTGCTCAGCTACTCCATGCCGGAGAGCCGCCGCGACCTGCGCCACCAGATCCGGGCGCGGCTGATCTGGGCCGGCTTCGGCGGGCTGCGGGACGGGCTGTGGATCGCGCCGGGCCGCGTCGACATCGACGCGATCTTCGACGGCCCCGAGTACGCGGAGCTGGCGGAGCTGGCCGACGCGTTCTACTCCGTCCCCGTCGAGGGCACCGACGTACCGCGGCTGCTGCACCGCGCCTGGGACGTGCCGGCGATCCGCGCGGAGCACGAGTCCTTCATCGCCACCTGGACGCCCGACCGCGAGCGGCACGGGCACCCGCTCAGCCGGCTCACCCTGCTCGGCGCCGACTGGCTGCAGTTACTGCGCACCGACCCCGGTCTGCCCGCCGAGCACCTCCCGGACGGCTGGCCGGCCGCCGCGTCCACCGCCCTGTACCGGGAGCGGTTCGGCGCGCTCGAACCCGACGCGTCCGAGCAGCTCCGCGCGCTCCTGCGGGACGACGCCGGGCGCCGCTGAACCCCTGCGGACGCGGGCGCGTATCCCTGGGGCGACGGGCCACACCCCCACCGGATGACGTCGTCCGCCTCCGGCGGCGCGCGTCACCTGCGCGCGAGGAGCCACTCCGTGTCAACGGACTCGATCGATCCGGGACTGCTGCGCAAGAACGCGCACAGCCCGTCCTTCTTCGCCCTCCAGAGGGCGTCGTCCGGGCGTCAGGACCTGGTCGACTTCTGCATCCCGTGCAATCCGTACTTCCCGACGCCGGCGATGTTCTCCCAGCTGTCGGGCTCCCTGGAGCACATCCTCAAGTACTACCCGAGCGACGCCGACACGATCACGGCCGAGCTGTGCGCCACGCTGGGGCACAACCCGCAGACGGTCGTGATGGGCAACGGCTCGACGGAGCTGATCACCTGGATCGACCACCTGCTCGTCCGGGAGAGCCTCGCCACGCCGATCCCGACGTTCGGGCGGTGGACGGACCAGCCCATGGAGACCGGCAAGCGGGTCGACATGTTCCAGCTCCACGAGCTCCGCGGCTTCGAGTTCGACGTGGACGCGTTCGTCCAGTTCATCCGGACGCGGGGGTCGCGGGTCGCGGTCGTCTGCAACCCGAACAACCCCGACGGCGGGTACGTCCCGCGCCGCGAGATCGTCCGGCTGCTGGACTGCCTCATCGACCTGGACCTGGTCGTGGTGGACGAGTCGTTCCTGGACTTCGTGGACGCCGAGGCGCACACCAGCGTCGCGGACGAGGCCCGCATCCGGCCCAACGTGATCGTGCTGAAGAGCCTCGGGAAGAACTTCGGGCTGCACGGCATCCGGTTCGGCTACATGGTCGCCAACCCGGCGCTGGCGCAGACCGTCCGGGCGGCACTGCCGAAGTGGAACCTCAACTCCTTCGCCGAGGTCGTGGTGTTCCTGCTGCGCGAGCACGGCGCCGAGTACCGGGAGAGCCTGCGGCTGCTCGCCCGCGACCGGATGCTCATGGCCCAGCAGCTCGCATCCCTGCCCGGGCTGAAGGTGTTCCCGTCGCAGGGCAACTTCATCATGGTCAAGCTGCCGGACGGCAAGGACGGCGTGGCGCTGCGCGACCACCTGATCACCCACCACGGGGTGTTCGTCCGCGAGTGCGGCAACAAGCTGGGCTCGACGAGCCAGTTCCTGCGGCTCGTGGTCCGGCCGCAGGCGGACGTGCAGCGGCTCCTGATCGGTCTCGGCTCCTATCTGTACGGGTCCTCGGCCGAGGCGCCGCCCGACAACGTGGTCTCGCCCGGCCACGGCTGGGGGGAGCCCGCGCCGCCGGTCGCCGTCCCGGGCCTGGACGGCGACCCGCTGAGCCGCTTCACCGATCCGCAGCACAACGAGACCCGACCCGAGGATTTCCGAGCGGCCATTTAAGGAAAGGCCGAAAGGGGAGCAGTCGAGTAAGTATCCCGGGTGACCTGGCGAGCACGGCGGGTGCGCCGTACGTTGGCAGGCGTTGCTCATCCTGGAGCGGCCCGGCACGGCGCTCCGACGCGATCCTCGGAAAGGTCCTCAATGGAGAATCCGCTCGTCATCGACCCGTCCGGCAGCGATGTCCAGGGCGAGGCCGCGAAACTGCGAGAGCGAGGACCGGTGACGCCCGTGGAACTCCCCGGCGGTGTCGCCGCCTGGGCGGTCGCCGGGCAGGAGCAGCTCAAAAGGCTTTTGGCCGACCCGCGGGTGTCGAAGAACCCGCATCTGCACTGGAGAAAATGGATCGACGGCGAAATCGCGGAGGACTGGCCGCTCCGCCTGTGGGTGTCGGTGCAGAACATGTTCACCGCCTACGGCGACGACCACCGGCGGCTGCGCAACATCATCTCGCGGGCGTTCACCCCGCGGCGCACCGAGGCGCTCCGGCCGGACGTCGAGCAGATCACCAGCGACCTCGTCGACGGGCTCGCCGCCTCCCCCGGCGGGCGCGCCGACCTGCGGGAGGCGTTCGCCTACCCGCTGCCGATCGAGGTGATCTGCCGGCTGTTCGGCGTCCCGGTCGAGACCCGCCCGGCGCTGCGGCGCTGCGTCGACGGCGTGTTCAACACCGCGCTGACACCCGAGGAGGCCATCGCCAACCAGACCGAGATGTACGGCATCCTGCAGGACTTCGTCGCCTTCCGGCGCCGCGAGCCCGCCGACGACCTGGCCGGCGTCCTCATCTCGTCCCGGGACGAGGAGGGCTCGCGGCTCAGCGAGACCGAGCTGGTCGACACGCTGATCCTGATGATCTCCGCGGGGCACGAGACGACGGTGAACCTGCTCGACCAGGCGATCGTGGCGCTGCTGACGCACCCGGAGCAGCGGGCGCTGGTCCGGTCGGGCGAGGTGCCGTGGAGCGAGGTGATCGAGGAGGCGCTGCGCTGGCAGGCGCCGGTGGCGAACCTGCCGCTGCGCTACGCGGTCGAGGACATCGACGTCGACGGCGTCACCATCGGGAAGGGCGAGGCGATTCTCGCGGCCTACGCGGCGGCGGGCCGCGACCTTTCCCTCCACGGCGACGACGCCGACTCCTTCGACATCACCCGCGCGAACAAGGAGCACATCTCGTTCGGGCACGGCGTCCACTTCTGCGTGGGATCGCATCTGGCGAGGATGGAGGCCGAGGTGGCGCTCCCGGCGCTTTTCGAGCGGTTCCCGGATATGACGCTCGCCGTGCAGCCCGACGAACTGCGCCCGGTCGAGTCGTTCATCTCCAACGGGCACCGGACACTGCCCGTGAACCTCAATTCCTGATCAATTCGACGCCCGCTTTCCCGGCCTGGACGCGAAAAGCCGGGAAAGCGGGCGTGCTGCGGCGTTTCCGTTGTGGCGCGCAGGCCCTTTCACGCCTTCCGGCGGGCACGGGCGCGCCGTTTGCCCTCGTGCATCGCCTGGACCCGCGCGATCGGGATCGTGTGGCCCTGCTCGATCAGGTCGGCGGGCAGCCCCTGCGGCTCCGGCATGAGGCCGGCCCAGGGGTCGCGGTCGGCGACCAGGGCGGCGGCCGTCTTCAGCGTGAAGGCCGCCGGGGTGACGCGGTCGAGCTCGTCCCACGGCACGGGGAACGACACCGGCGCGCCGGGGCGGATCCGCGGGCTGTAGGCGGCGACCACGGTCGCGCCGCCCGCGCGGGTCGAGTCGAGGAACACCTTGCCGCCGCGGTCCTCGCGGATGAACGCGGTCGTGGCGAGCCCGGGGTCGAGCCGCTCGGCGCGGGCGGCGAGGGCGCGGGTGGCCGCCGCGACGTCCTCGATGGACGTCGTGCCGTCCAGGGGCACGAACACGTGCACGCCCTTGGCGCCGCTGGTCTTGACCGCGCCGCGCAGGCCCGAGTTCTCCAGCGCCCGGCGGACGAGATGCGCGGCGGCGACCGCGGCGCCGAAGTCGTCCGGCTCCGGCGGGTCGATGTCGAGGACCATGTGGGTGGGCGTGGTCCACGCGCCGGCCGTGACGAGCGGCGGGTGGTACTCGACGGCGCGCTGGTTGGCGAACCACAGCAGCGTGCGCCGGTCGTCGCACAGCGCGTAGGACACCTCCCGCTGCGACGACTCCGCCCACACCGCGACCGTCCGCACCCAGGACGGCGTGTACTTCGGCGTGTTCTTCTGCATGAACGGCTTCTGGCCGCGCAGCACGCGCTTCACCGACAGCGGCCGGCCCGCGAGCTGCGGGATGATGCGGCCCGCGACGGCGTCCAGGTAGTCGACCAGGTCGCGCTTCGTCGCGTCCGCACCGTCGAACAGGGGCTGGTCGAGGTTCGTCAGCCGGACCCCGTCACGCTCTTCGTCGGCGCTCACCCGTCCACCATCGCACGAGGTGCCGACAACCGGGCTCGGGTACCGTCGTGACCATGTACGTACCGGCGCATTTCTCCGCGGACGACGCCGAGGTCAGGGAGCTGCTCGCCGGATGCGGCGCGGCCGACCTCGTCACCAGCACGCCGCGCGGCCTGGTCGCGACCTACCTGCCCGTCCTGTACGACCCGGCCGCCGGCGAGCACGGCGCGCTGCTGGCGCATGTGGCGCGCAACAACGACCAGTGGAGCAACCCCGCCGCCGGGGAGTCGCTGTTCATCGTGCACGGCCCGGACGCCTACGTGTCGCCGTCCTGGTACCTGTCCAAGGCCGAGCACGGGCGCGTGGTGCCGACGTGGAACTACCTCACCGCACACGTCTACGGCCGTCTCGTCGTGCACGACGATCCGGAGTGGGTCGGGCGCATGGTCCGCCGCCTCACCGAGCACCATGAGAACGGCCGGACCTCGGCCTGGTCGGTGGACGACGCGCCGCCGGCGTTCATCGAGGGCCAGCTGCGCGCGATCGTGGGGCTCGAACTGGTCATCACCCGGATCGAGGCCAAGGCGAAGATGAGCCAGAACCGCCCGGAGGCCGACATCGCCGGCGTCGTCGAGGCCTATCGCGCCGGGGGCGACACCCCGATGACCGAGGCCATGACCCGGCGGCGGCCGGCGACCCGGTAGCGGAGGGATCGGCCGGGTCCGGTCAGCGGGGGCGCCAGGGCGAATCGGGCTCGGTGGGACGGGGGTCGGCGCTCACCCGGAGCGCGTAGGTGGGGGCGGCGGCATCGGGCAGCGGCCCGAGGTAGGTGTGGCCCGTCAGGTGGCACCAGGCCGGCAGGTCGATCGGGGCCGCGGGGTCGGTGGCGATCAGGTGGATCACCGTGCCGGGCGGCAGGCCGGCGATGTGGCCGCGGAGCTCCAGGAGGAGCCGCACGCAGGACTTGTCGCCGCCGTCGATGACGACCGGGTCGTCCCTGCTCATCTGCACCCCCTGCTCATCTGCACCCCTGGCTCATCTGCACCCCCGGATCCGCGAGGCCGGCACGCCGCAGAGGGAAATATAGGGCTTTGGTGTGACAAGCGGGGTGGTCAGACCGAGGTTGCGCGCGAGCCGGCAGGAGGAACCGCGGCCGAACCGGACCGCCGCGGCATGAGCGAGGGACGTCCCAGACTTGACCATTTCTTTCAGATTCCGTCCAGGTTCGGGACATACAGTCGCAGTGATGCACCCCCCGTCGTCGTCCAGGTGAGGAAACCGGCTTTGGGGCGAGTCATGGAGCTCGGAGTGGCACGAGTGGAGCGCACGGAGACCTGCGGGACGCTGACGTTCCCGGACGAGGTCGACCTGAGCAACGGGGAGGCGATCCTCGCGCAGGCCGTGGAGCTCCTCGACACCGGGGTGCCGGCCCTGATCCTCGACCTCGGCTCCTGCACGTTCTGCGACTCCAACGGGCTGCACGTGATCACCCACTCGCAGATGCGGGCGACCGAGCTCGGCATCCCGATGTGGGTGGTGCTGCCGCCGCGCGGCATCGTCCGGCGGGTTGCGGAGGTCGCGGGGCTCCAGCGCCGCGTCGCCATCGCGCCGGACGTGGCGACCGCCCGCGAGGCGCTGACGGCGACGGCGCGCCGGTAGGGGTCAGCGTTCCAGAACGCGGTCGATCCACGCGTCCGACGTGCCGAGGAGCAGGTGGCCCGCGCCGAGGATGCTCGCGTCGCGGCCCGCGCGGGACGTGGCGATCTCCAGGGTGCGGGTGGCCAGGGGCAGGCAGCGCTCGTAGATGACGCCGCGGATCGTCGCGACCAGCGGCTCGGCGTTGGACAGGCTGCCGCCGATGACCAGGGCGTCGGGGTTGAAGAAGTTCACCAGGGCGGTCAGCACGTCCCCGATGAGGCGTCCGGCGGTGCGCACCGCGCTGGTGGCCTGCGGGACGCCGTCGGTGACGAGGTCGACGATCTCCGCCGGGCTGCCGGCCCGGATGCCCTGGGCGGCGAGCGACGCGGCGAGGGCGGCGCCGCTGGCATGGGCCTCCAGGCAGTCGGGATGGCCGCAGGAGCAGTCGACGGTGGCCTCGGACAGGATCCGGACGTGGCTGATGTCGCCCGCCGCGCCGCGGCCCCGGTGCAGCCGCCCGTCCACGATGACGCCGCAGCCGATGCCGCTGCCGAGCTTGATCACCATGACGTTGTCGAGGGACGGCCAGGACCGGCGGTGCTCCCCCACGGCCATGAGGTTGGCGTCGTTCTCGACCAGGGCCGGGACCCCGGCGAGGCCGGCCACGTGGTCGCGGACGGGGAAGTCGTTCCAGCCCGGCATCCGCGAGGGCGAGACGACCTGGCCCGTCGCCGGGTCGACCGGGCCCGGCAGCCCGATGCCGATGCCGCGGACGGGCACGTCCTCCAGCCCGTGGTCGCGGGCGAGCGCGCGGAGGCTGCCGATGACCGTGGCGAGGGTCTTCTCCGGCCCGACCGCGATGTCGCACGCGAGGTCGGACAGCGCGAGGGGCGTCCCGGCGAGGTCGACGGCGGCGAGGCGGGCATGGTGCGCGCCGAGGTCGGCGACGAGGAAGACGCCCGCCCCGCGGGCGAGGCGGAGGCGGCGGGGCCGCCGGCCCCCGCGCGAGGCCCCGGCGCCCTCCTCGGCGAACAGGCCGGCCTCGATGAGCTGCTCGACCCGCAGCGAGACGCTGGACGCGGCGAGGCCGGACAGCCGGGCGAGCTCGGCCCGCGACTCCGCCTGGCCGGTGGCCACCAGCCGCACCAGCGCCGCCGGTCCGTCCTCTCTGCTGTTACGCACCCCAGATAGATAGCATGCGCGAACTTGATACGGCAACGCGTTGACTTACGTCGATTTGAAGTTCTATCGTCCTCATTGACTTCGATTTCGAAGGAAGTTGGGACGTGGGTGACCGAATGATCGAGGTGCGCGGCCTCCACAAGCGCTTCGGCGAGCACACCGCCCTGCGCGATGTGGACCTCGACGTGGCGCGCGGCGAGGTCGTCGTGGTGATCGGCCCGTCCGGGTCGGGCAAGTCGACGCTGTGCCGGTGCCTGAACCGGCTGGAGACGCCGGACGCCGGCGTGGTCCGCTTCGACGGCGAGGAACTGCCCGCCGAGGGGCGCGCCCTCGCCCGGCTGCGCGCGGACGTCGGCATGGTGTTCCAGGCGTTCAACCTGTTCCAGCACAAGACCGTCCTGCAGAACCTGACCCTGGCGCCCACGCGGGTGCGCGGCCTCTCGCGCGCCGAGGCGGAGCGCAACGCCCGCGAGCTGCTCGACCGGGTCGGCATCGGCGAGCAGGCCGGCAAGCTCCCGGCGCGGCTGTCCGGCGGCCAGCAGCAGCGCGCCGCGATCGCCCGCGCGCTCGCGATGCGGCCGAAGGCGATGCTGTTCGACGAGCCGACGTCCGCGCTCGACCCGGAGATGGTCGGCGAGGTCCTGGACGTGATGACGGGCCTCGCCCGCGACGGCATGACGATGGTGGTCGTCACCCACGAGATGGGGTTCGCCCGCCAGGTCGCCGACCGCGTGGTGTTCATGGCGGACGGCGAGGTCGTCGAGACCGGCACGCCGTCCGCCTTCTTCGACTCCCCCGCCAGCGACCGGGCCCGGGACTTCCTGGCCAAGGTCCTCAGCCACTAGTGCGACCCCCGGCGCGCCGCCCATGGCGCGCCACCCGAGAAAGGTTGTTGATCATGGTGCGTACCCCTGCGGGGATGCGGCGGGCGGCGGTGGCCGCGGTCGCCGCGCTGTCGCTGACGGGCCTCGCGGCCTGCTCCGGCGGCGACTCCGACTCGGCCGTGCCCGGTTCCGGCGGCGGGAAGACCGATGACCTGGCGGCCTCGGCCCCGGTGGCGTCGAACGTCCCGGCCGGCTCCACGATGGAGAAGATCAAGCAGCGCGGCGAGCTGATCGTGGGCGGCTCGCTGGACGCGCCGCTGCTGTCCCAGCAGAACCCGGCGACGAAGAAGGTCGAGGGGCTGGACGCCGACTTCGGCCGGCTGCTCGCCACGTACATCATCGGCAAGCCCAACGTGAAGATCGTCAACTCGGCGTCGGAGACCCGCGAGGCGCTGCTGTCCAACGGCACCGTGGACGTGGTGTTCCAGACCTACAGCATCACCCCGGAGCGGGCGAAGCAGGTCGCGTTCGCCGGGCCCTACTACAGCTCGGGCCTCGTCATCGCCACCAAGAAGGACGAGACGGGCATCAAGCTCCCGGCCGACCTCAAGGGCAAGACGGTCATCGCGGGCGCCAACACCCCGGCCATCCCGGCGATCAAGAAGGCCGCCCCGGACGCGAAGATCATCACGTTCGGCAGCGACCCCGAGTGCGTGCAGGCGCTGAAGCAGGGCCGCGGCGACGCCTACGTCCAGGACGAGGCGGTGCTGCTCGCGACCGCGAAGCAGGACCCCACGATCCAGATCCAGGGCAAGCCGTTCACCAGCGACCCCTACGGGATCGGCCTCAAGCACGGCGACACGCAGATGAAGCAGTTCGTCAACGACTGGCTCAAGCAGATCCAGGCGTCCGGCCTGTGGGCCAAGGTCTGGAAGAACTCGATCGGGACGGTCGTGCAGGGCGACGCCCCGCAGCCGCCCGCGATCGGGTCCGCGCCCGGCTCGGAGTGACCCGCGCCCCATGGACGTCATCACCGACCATCTCGGGGAGTTCGGCGACGGCCTGCTGCTGACCGTCGAGTTGACGCTGCTGTCGCTCGCCGGCGCGCTGGCGGCCGGGATCGCCGTCGCCGCGATGCGGGTCAGCCCGGTGCGCGTGCTGCGCGCCGCCGGGATGGCCTACGTCGAGGTGCTGCAGAACATCCCGCTGCTGGTGTGGCTCGTCATCGCCGTGTTCGGGCTCCCCGAGATCGGGGTGATCGCCGGGCTGTTCACCACGTCGGTCGTCGTCATCTCCCTCTACCAGGGGGCGTACACGGCCGAGGCGATCCGCTCCGGGATCAACGCGGTGCCGGCCGGGCAGGGCGAGGCGGCGCGGGCGCTCGGGCTGACGTTCGTCCAGTCGCTGCGGCTGGTCGTCCTGCCGCAGGCGCTGCGGACGGTCGTTCAGCCGCTCGGCAACATCGCGATCATGACGCTGATGAACACCGCGCTGGCCGCGGCGGTCGGCGTGGTCGAGCTGACCGCCGCCGCCAACCGGGTCAACCTGGCCGAGGCGCGGCCGATCTGGATCTTCGTGACGGCGGGGCTGGCGTACATGGCGCTGTCGGCGGTCTTCGGGCTCGTGACCGGCGGCCTGGAACGGAAGCTGGCGATCCTGCGATGAGCTCCTCGCGCCTGCTGTTCGACGAGCCGGGGCCGCGCGCCCGGCGCCGCATCCGGATCGCCACCGCGCTGACCCTGCTGGCCGGCGCCGCCCTCGTCGCGCTGGCGCTGCGGCAGTTCGCCGACAACGGCCAGCTCGCCGCCGACCGGTGGCGCCCGTACGGGACGTGGCCGATGTGGCGGTACCTGCTGGAGGGCCTGCGCTCCACGGTGTACGCGGCGGCCGTGTCGATCGCGCTGGCCATGGCGGCCGGTGTCGTGCTCGCGCTCGGGCGGCTGTCGCCGGCGCGGTGGCTGCGCCTCCCGTCGGCGGCCTACGTCGAGGTCGTCCGGACGATCCCGGCGCTGCTGCTCGTCTACGTCGTGCTGTTCGCGCTGCCGAAGTACGGCGTCGACCTGCCGCTGTTCTGGAAGCTCGTGGTGCCGCTGTCGGTGTCCAACGCCGCCGCGTTCGCCGAGATCTTCCGGGCCGGGATCCGGTCGGTGGAGCGCGGCCAGCTGGAGGCGGGGCTCGCGCTCGGGCTGACGCGCGGGCGGGCGATGCGGCTCATCGTCCTGCCGCAGGCGGCGCGGCGCGTCCTGCCGTCGCTGGTCAGCCAGTCCGCGGGCCTGCTGAAGGACACCTCGCTCGGCTACGTCGTCAGCTACGCCGAGCTGCTGTACAGCGGGAAGGTGCTGGCGAACTACAACCACCTGCTCATCCAGACCTACCTGGTGATCGCGCTGATCTACCTCGTGATCAACGCGTCGCTGGCCAAGCTCGCGCGGACGCTGGAGGCCCGGCAGCGGACCCGCCCGTCCCGCGCCGTCCGCGAGGCCGCCCCGGCCGCGCAACCGTGAGGAACCCCATGTACGACGTGCTGGCGGAGGTCGTCCGGAACGGCTTCGTCGAGAGCCGCCACTACGGAAGCGTCGCCGGGCTCGCCCCGGACGGGACGCTCGCCCACACCCGCGGCGACCCGGCGGAGACCGTCCTGCCGCGCTCCACGACCAAGCCGTTCCAGGCGCTCGCGTGCCTGCGGGCCGGCGCGCCGCTGGAGGGCGAGCGCCTCGCGATCGCGGCGGGCAGCCACACCGGCGAGGACTTCCACGTGAAGACGGTCGAGGGCATCCTCGCGGACGCGGGGCTCGACACGGACGCGCTGCGGTGCCCGCCGTCCTGGCCCGAGGACGAGGCGGCCAAGGCCGCGCTCATCCGCGCGGGCGAGGGCGAGTCCCGGGTGCGGATGAACTGCTCCGGCAAGCACGCCGCCATGCTCGCCGCGTGCGCCGCCAACGGGTGGCCGCTCGACACCTATCTCTCTCCCGAGCATCCGCTGCAGGCGGCCGTCAAGGAGGCCATGGCCGTCTGCGCGGGCGAGGAGCCGGCGCCCGTCGCGGTGGACGGCTGCGGCGCCCCGCTGTTCGGGCTCACGCTGGCGGGCCTGGCACGGGCCGCCCAGTCCCTCGTCCTGTCCGGGGACGCCCGGCCGGTCGCCGACGCCATGCGCGCCCACCCCGAGTACGTCGGCGGGACCGGGCACGCCAACACCGAGTTCATGCGGGCCCTGCCCGGCTCGGTCGCCAAGGGCGGCGCGGAGGGCGTGTTCATCGCCGCGACCGCCGAGGGCCACGCCGTCGCGGTGAAGGTCGTCGACGGCAGCCCCCGTGCCACCACCGCCATCGCGCTGCGCGCGCTCTCCGCGCTCGGCGCCGACACCACCCCGGCCGAGCCGCTGGGCTCCGTCCCCGTCCTCGGCGGCGGGCGCCCGGTCGGCGAGATCCGCATTCCAGAGGAAGGACGTACGTGAGCCTCACCTACGAGATCTGCATCGACAGCGTCGCGGGCGCCGTCGCCGCCGAGAAGGCGGGCGCCCACCGCGTCGAGCTGTGCGCGGCGCTGTTCGAGGGAGGACTCACCCCGACCCTGGGCACGGTCCGCGCCGCGCTCGCCGCCGTGGGGGCGATCCGGGTGAACGTCATCATCCGCCCGCGCGGCGGCGACTTCATCTTCGACGAGCACGAGGTCGCGGCGATGGAGCACGACGTGGCGCTCGTCCGGGAGGCCGGCGCGCACGGCGTGGTGATCGGCGCGCTCACCCCGGAGGGGACGGTCGACCGCCCCGTCGTCGAGCGGCTGATCGCCGCGGCGGACGGGCTGCCGGTCACCTTCCACCGGGCCTTCGACATGGCCGCCGACCCGTTCGCGACGCTGGACGCGCTCGCCGGCCTCGGCGTGGCGCGCGTCCTGACGTCCGGGCAGGACGTGACCGCCCTGGAGGGCGCGCCGCTGATCGCGGAGCTGGTGGAGCGCGCGGGCGACCGGATCATCGTCATGCCGGGCGGCGGGATCACCGACCGCAACGTGGCCCGCGTCGTCGAGGCGACCGGCGCCCGCGAGATCCACTTCGCCGCGCTGAGCGAGGAGCCGAGCCCGGCCGTCCACCGCAACCCGTACCCGTTCATGGGCGGGGAGCTGCGGCAGCCGGAGTACCGGCGGCAGGTCACCACCGCCGCCGGTGTCTCCGCGGTGATCCGCGCGGCCGGCTGACCGCCAGGGGGCTCCTTCACCCCACCCGTTCGATGCGGGCGCGCCTGATGAGGAACTTGCCGGCCTCGCGCACCTGCTCGAAGGCGGCGTCGTTCAGCAGCATGCAGCTGCCGGACACCGACGTGACCTCCACGGTCGTCGACTTGCCGTTGTCGAGGTTGGTGACCTTCACCTTCGTCCCGACGGGAAGGGTGCCGCTGGACGCGGCCGGCGCGCCCGCCTCGCCGGACAGCGTCACCGTCGATCCGGGGCACACCACCTCACCGGACGCGGCGGGCGCCGTGCTCTGCGACGGCTCCGGCGCGGCGCTCCGGGTGGGCGGCGCCTGCCGGCCCGCCCCCTGGGAGCCGCCGGACGCGCCGGACTTGGCGGACTTGGCGGCCGCCTCCTCCTTGCTGCAGAACGACTCGGTGAACGCGTCGACGGTCTCGCCGCGGGCCTTCTTGGCCCGCTCCCCCAGGCACAGCGACGAGATCTTGTTCGCCGGGCCGAGGCCGCTGACGGCGTTGGTGGTGTTGGCGAACCGCTCGCGCTGGCGGCAGTGGAAGGCGAGCCCGAAGTCCAGCGCGGGATCGCCCTGGGCGGCGCGCGTGTTGACCGCCTGGCAGGTGGCGCTGATCTGCATGGCGGGCTTCTCGCCCTTCGCCCGCGCCGCCTGGCGCTGGTTCTCCAGCGCGGCGAACTCCGTCTGGTCGCAGTTCTGCGCGGCGCCGACGTTCACGGCCCGCCCCGCCGCGATGTCCTGCCGGATCTGCGCGCAGGCGGACGACTCCCCGGCGACCTGTCCAGCCACCCGCGCCTCCCCGCTCCCGCAGGCGACCGCCCCGCCCAGCACCGCCACCAGTCCCGCCGTGCCGAGCACCGTGCGCGCGAAAACCGTCCGGCCCATGTTCACTCCTTCTATCGACGAACATTTCTGGTTACGGGGCCGGACGGGACGGAGTTCAAAGATCAAATCTGCCTTAAATCCGCCGAATTCCTGCCTAATAGACATTGCCGCCGCGGAGAGCAGTTCTTTGCGTGATCTTGTGGCGCCGTGGGGGCCGCGGACTTGCGGACGGGGCATGGATCTCTGGGACCGAGGCCGGGTGACGGCGCCGACGAGCGGGAGCGGGCTACATGCAGGTGAAGCTGGAGGCGGAGCTCGGTCGCATTCCGATCCTGGATGTGGCGCCGGTGGTGGGGTGCGGCCGGTGGCCGGCCAAGGCGGTGGTGGGTGAGACCGTCGAGGTGTCGGCGACGGTGTTCCGCGAGGGGCACGAGATGCTGGGTGCGGCGGTGGTGCTGCGGACGCCGGACGGCGAGGAGCTGCCGCCGCGGCGGATGGCCGAGGTCGGTGAGGGGCTGGACCGGTGGTCGGCGCAGGTGACGCCGACCGAGATGGGGTCGT